>JANPNY010000437.1:0-14361 GCA_031427745.1 Chitinophagaceae bacterium
GCTTAAACCCTTATCCATAATCATCGTTATTCCATTGATACGAGGCTGAACGGTGCGCTCTGGCATTTGTGTTAAATGAAAATTCATCAGCGGTTTTTTAAAATTTGCTGCAAATATAACTATTGAACCCGAAACATATGGCTATCAACAAGTGCCCTGTAATTGGGCTGCCCACAAAAAGGACGCACTCAAAAAAAATGTTTACTATTGAAGTCAACTTAACACAGCGAAAGGTTCAAACATGCTACAGTAACAGCTTTTTGGCCGAGTAACCCATTAAAGAAAAAAGCAGGGGACGATTATTTAGATTTATATTTTTTAAATCTTGCTATAACATCTACAGCCATTTGATTTTGTAAAACAGCTGGGTTTAATTCAAGGAGTTTTTTTACAAGCCGGGGATTTTTATCGAGGCCTATTTCCAGCTGCAGCATGGCATCTTTTGATTTGCCTAACGCCAGCAAAAAGGCACATTTATAAATATAGAATATCGGTTTTTGATTGGTAAGTGCTAAAGCATGGTTTACGTATTCTGCACCTTCTTCAAAACAATTGGCTTTGTAGAGGCATTTCAGCAATTCAAGCCAGCCATTAATATTTTTTGGCTTGTTTCTTACTACGTTACCAAAATATTGAACCGCCGTTTCAATACTACCCATTTCCATATAACATTGCCCCATTGCAAGATTATATTCAGGTTGCATTTTATAGATACGCATGGCAGTTTCCAGGTTCTTAATGGCACTTTCCCACACATATTCATTCATATATGTGCATGCAATTTTATAAAAAAGCTGGCTGTTTTCCTGGTTGAGATGGGTTGCTTTTCTGTAATAAAATCTTGCCTGTGCAAAGTTTTGCAACTTATCAAAACAATGTCCGATGGCTTCGTAAATTACTTCCTCTGGCCTTGCAAGCTCCAACACTTTTTGTAATACCTCAATTGCTTCTTTGTATTTTCTTAACCTAAGATAGGCATCTCCCATATTGCGATAGGCATAATCAAATTTTTCATCGATGGCTACGGCATACTGATAAGCATCAATGGCTTTTTCATACAGCTTTATACCCTGATAGGCTGCTGCAAGGTTAAACCATGCCAGTTCATTAAAGGGGAAATCATCAATAATTTTTTGGTGAAGGCGAATACCCTCTTCATTTCGTCCGGTAAAATCTGTCCAGAAACAAATCTTATACAATGCCTCTTCATTATTTGGCTCCAGCTGCAATATTATCTGAAGGCAGTCAAAAACTTTATCGAAGTTTTCATAATCATCATAAACATCTACCAGTTCAAATAACAGTTCAATCTTTTCATCTCCTTCAAAAAAACTGAGAGCAGTTTCCAGCACAGCTGCTGCCTTTTCCTGCTGATCCAAAGCCAGGTAAACATCTGTTTTTAAAATATATAGATTGATATCGCTATAATCCAGTAACTCAGCCTTTTGAAGAAAATAAAGTGCTTCTTTATATTTTTTGGTAGCAATCAGTAAATCAGACTTTTGAAGCAATAAAGAGGATGAATAGGGGTATTGTTCAATGGCAAGATCCGCAGCTTCAATTGCATGCGTTAATTCCTCTCTTTCATCAAAATAATCTATAATTTTTTCGAATGCATCTTCTTCTAAAAATGAATGTTGCCTGCCGGATTTTAAGTTATCGTATTGGTGCAACAATTCTTTTAATTCTTCTCTGTCTTGCCTGTAGGGGTTTTTGCTCATACGCTAATAGGTTACTGTAAATTACGGGATTTCTGTACTTAAAAAATTTTAATTGTAACTTTTTTAACCTTCATGCGTTAAATAAATGTAAACAAATACATGAATGGTAGGAGATTTATCGGAAATTACTTTACTTTTAACATAACAAATACATAAAATGAAACCTTTATTAAAGAAAAGTCTGTTTATTTCAATGCTGCTTAGCATTGCTATTTTCACTTTTGCCGATAGAGGAGTTGGAAAAAAAGCTAAAGTTAAAACGCTTTTAAATATCACTACCACAGCATCTTTAAGGAATTCGATTTCGCTGAATATCAAGTCTGGCCTATCATACAAAGGAAGTCTTTCTACAAGTGGACAGTCATTATCCGGTAACTCGATGTTAAGTAATACCATTTTAACCTACCAAAAAGGTAACACTACCTATATTATTCCCTACAAACACAAAATAGTTATGCCTGAAATTAAAGTAGGGTACACTGGTGTTAAAATGATCATCCGATCAAGGAATTAATTTTTTCCATTCTTCTCAAAATTTATGCTTCCATTAGTTTTTTAAACAAACTACAGATCTTTTTTTCCCTGTTTGTTTTCGCTGAATGTCATTACTCTGTAGCCTGACTTTGGAAATTCAAATTTAGCTGCAGGCACCGGATTGAAATCGATTTTAGAGGCTGTGTAGATAAATTTAAGCTTAGCTGTTTCGTATTCAAACTGCAATGGGAGCCCAGGCAAACTTTTAAAAGAAGGGTCGTAATCTTTGTTAGAAGCGATAAGGTCTTTTGTATAATAAACGATTAAAGTTGATCCATCCTTAAGTGTTGCACTTGCTTTGCTGCAGTTATATCCGATTAGCTTTTTCTGTTCATTTGATAGTGTGAAAACAATATCATTCTTTTTCCTGTTTTTTTCTTCCCATTCGTCCTTTGATAGTGTAATCATTAATTTTTGACCACTGTACTCTTTCAAGATAACAGCATTGCCGGTTTTACCATCACGGATTGTTTTTTCATTTCCAAGGCTACTGACCATATCAGTTCTGCTTAAAGCCCCTTTTAGATAGAGCGTAAAATTTGATCCGTTTAAATCGTTCGCCATTGGCTGGCTCTGGGGCGATTGAATATTGATCTCGTATGTAAGCGTAGCATCACTAATGCTTTTTTGAGCAAACGACGTGAAGCCCGCTAGCGTTAAAAGGCTGAAAAGTGCAAACTTAAAATTTTTCATAATCAAGAATTTAAATAGAATGATACAATCTCATGCCAAGTATTATGTGAACGAATTATTGCTGAAAATTTATAGAAATATTACATTAACATCTACTTTTTTCCAAAAAGATGATGTATTAACGAATAAGGCTATAAGCCAATATGCACTTATAGCCTTATTATATCCTTATAAATTATAACCTGCCTTAATCGAACACTTTTTAACTCTTAGTCGATTTGTTTTTGAGGCTTTGTACTTTTTTATTGGTTTCCTGCATGGCCATGATTCTTTCCTGCAACTTACTTTGCTTTACCGGCTTCTTTCTGTTCTCTTCAATTTGAGCCAGGATTTTATCATGGTTGATAATGTATTTCTGAATTACAATTTGTAAAATAAGTGTGATGGTGTTTGAAATGGTATAATACCAGGTAAGTGCAGCTGGCAAGCCATTAAACACACCCAACAGCATTACTGGAAAGATGTAAGGCATGTATTTCATTACCGGGTTAGAGTTATCCTGCATACTGCTCATGCTGTATATAGAGATCAATAAACTGGTTAACGTTGCTGTAATAGTGAATAAACTTACATGATCGCCGTAAAATGGGATGTTAAAGGGAATATTATAGATTGAATCGTAAGCAGCCAAATCTTTAGCCCACAAAAAGCTTTGACCTCTCAACGAAATATTTGATTGAAAGAAATAATACAGAGACATAAAGATTGGTATCTGTAGCAATGCCGGAAGACAGCCTCCCAATGGACTTACACCTGCAGATTTCCATAGTTTCATCTGGTCCATGCTAAACGCCTGCTTATCTTCCCCATGCTTTTCTTTTAGCTTATCAATTTCCGGCTTTAGGGCTTTCATTTTTGCACCACTCACATAGCTCTTGTACAAAATGGGCGATGTAAGGAGCCTGATGAGCAATGTGAGCAATAAAATAACCATGCCCATACTTGCAACATGCTGACGGATAAAATCAAATACAGGTAATAAGAAATACCTGTTGATGTATTTTACAAAAGCAAATACACCGCTACCGTAGGGTACAATGTTTTCCATCCGGTTGTTGTATTGCTTCAAAATATTATAATCACTCGGTCCAAAATAGAGCTGTAAAGGTATTTGAGCATTGCCGCCTGTTGTAACTGCGTTAATCTTAAAATTTGCATTAGTCTGTGCAATTAAATGAGTAGCCGTGTCGGGAACAACCCATTGTACGTCGGCAGTTTGAAATTTATTTTTATTAATTAATGCTGCTGCAAAAAACTGTTGCTTTAATGCAATCCATTCTACAGGTTTCTCAAATTTCTTTTCGCTCGAGCTGGTTCCAAGCATTTCAAAGTCGAACTTATCATCTGATAAATAGCAAAGATGTGATTGTTGCTTTTCGAAATGTATATCCTTTTCAACTCGTTGGGTAGCTACCTGCCAGTTTAAATTTATAACATTCTGTGTAACCAGTTTGTCTGCACCTTTGAGGGCAATTGAAAAATCGATCAGGTAATTATCGGGATGAACAGTGTATTGATGAATGATTTCTTTACCGGTTGTATCTTTTATGCTAAAGGATACTGTTGTGCTCTTGTCAGCATTAATGGTTTTTGTAGCGGTCTCAAAGGTTAAATCGGCCGTGGGTATCGTTCTTCCTTCTCCGGAATTGATATCGTAGGATATCTTGTTTTTTGCATTATCCAGCAAAATCACCGGCTTGCCATCTAAGGTTTTATACTTGGTAAGCTCCACTTTTTTTGGCTGACCACCCTTATTTGTAAACATCACTTTTATCACTCCGTTGTCTACCTCTGTAAGTTCTTCCGGTTTATTGATACTGCTTTGAAAGCCACCTGCAGCCTGCATAATTCTTACAGTAGCTGCACTGGTAGAATCCTGCTTAAATTTAACTGTATCGACAGCGGGCCTTGTTTTTGCAATTGAATCAGCTACTCTTTTCTGTTCTACCAGGTATGCTTTGTTACCCTGTGTGTTAAAATAAAACATGCCCATCATCAGCAAGCCTATCAACACAAAGCCAATCACTGTATTTCTATCCATTCCCATAATCTGATTTTAAGTTGGCAAATGTAATTAAAGTTTGTAGTTAATGATTTGTAAATAGGTTAAATAAAAAATGCCCCACAGTTGCCGGGCATTTTTATTTAAAATATTTCTACAACCGTTATTTTTTTGCGGCAGGTTTAGCAGCAGGGGCCGCAGCAGCAGCTTTTGGAGCGGCGGCAGCTTTGGGAGCAGCAGCACCTTTAGGAGCAGCAGCTTCTTCCTGTTTCAACTGACGTGTCATTGTAACCGATGCAATTGGAATACGGGGTGAGTTCATGATTTCCATGTTTTCTGCCTTTACATCCTGTACCCTTATGTTGCCATTTAATTCAAGATCAGAAACATCAAGTGTAATGTTTTCAAGTAAATGCTTTGGAAGCATTTTCACTTTTAAGGTTTTAATTTTTACTACCAGTTTTCCACCATTTTTTACGCCGATAGGGGTACCCACCAACTTTAGCGGCAGCGAAACTGTCAGTTTTTTATCTTCAACTAATTCCAGAAAATCTACATGGATAAGTTTATCACTAACCTTATCAAACTGTAAATCTTTTAAAACGCATTTGTAAGATTTGCCGTCCACATTGGCCTGAATTACCATAAACTCTGATGTGTACACAAACTTTTTAAAGTCTGTTGCCAATGCAGCAAAGTTAACTTCAGTAGCACCTCCGTAAATTACAGCTGGCACTTTTTCCTCAAGGCGAAGTTGGCGGGTGGCTTTTTTGCCAAATTCGGTCCTGATTTGTCCTTCGATTGTAATTGATTTCATTTGTTATTTTTTTTGAGCGGCGAAGGTAGGGGATAAATATTAAAATTGATGTACAAATTTATACTCCCTGCAGCCGGCTTATCTTCCACCTTAATTATTACTTGCGGTTTTTCATTCTGCTGCGTAAAAACAGGCTGTTGATACTCCTGTTTTCCAAAGCATTTCTAATGGCAATGGCAAATAATTCAGCAGTAGATACCACCCTTATTTTTTCGCACAAAGGCTTTACGGGTATGGTATCGCATACAACCAGCTCTTCCAAAACACTGTTTTGGATATTTTCATAAGCCTTTCCACTTAAAACCGGATGTGTACAAAAAGCTCTTACACTTCTTGCTCCTTTATCTTTTATTAATTGGGCACTTTTTGCGAGGGTACCTCCGGTGTCGCAGATATCGTCAATTAACACAACATCCCTGTCTGCAACATCACCAATCAGCACCATACTGGCAATTTCGTTGGCCCTTTTTCTGTGCTTATCACATATAACCATTTCACACTCAAAATAAGAAGCTACTTCTCTTATACGATTAGCACTGCCTACATCCGGGGCGGCAAATGTGAGATTCTCCAGGTTAAGATTTTCTATATAGGGGATAAAAATAGCTGAAGAATCAAGATGATCAACGGGAATATCAAAATACCCCTGAATCTGTGGTGCATGCAAATCCATGGTTACAACCCTGTCGGCACCGGCTGCGGTAAGCATATTTGCTACCAATTTAGAACCAATAGCAACCCGTGGCCGGTCTTTCCTATCCTGGCGTGCATAACCGTAATAGGGCATCACCGCAATTACTTTATAAGCAGACGCCCTTTTTGCAGCATCAATCATTAATAGTAACTCCATTAAATTATCGGTAGGTGCAAAAGTGCTTTGAATTAAAAAAACAAACTGGCCACGGATACTTTCCTGGAACTCCACACCAATTTCACCATCACTAAATCGTTGGATATTTACTTTACCCAAGGGTTCGCCAAATTTTTTGGCAATGGCTTCAGCCAGGTATTGCGATCCGGTGCCGGAAAAAAGTTTAGCATTGTGAGACATAATCATAAATAAAGGATAAGTGAAAGGAAATAAATTGCTGCAAAACTATCATTTAAAAACTGATGTTTACATTTATACAATGGAAGATATTAACAAAACATCCAGTTCAATAAAAAATTGGGCCGTTGATGACAGGCCCAGAGAAAAGCTATTTACCAAAGGTGCCGCCTCTTTAAGTGATTCAGAATTATTGGCCATATTGATAAATACCGGACACAAAGAAAAAAGTGCGGTAGAACTAGCTAAAGAAATTATGAAACTGGGTAACAACAATTTGAATGAGCTGGGGAAACTATCCATTGCGGCATTTCAAAAGATAAAAGGAATCGGTGAGGCAAAGGCAATTACCATTGCCGCGGCTTTAGAATTAGGGAGAAGGCGGCAGGCATCGGCTGCATTGGAAAAGACTGTAGTAACCAGTAGCAAAGAGGTTGCCGAATACCTGAGGGCTACCATTAAAGATTTTAGCTACGAAGTATTTGCGGTGGTTTTTTTAAACGCTGCCAGCAAAATAAACCACTTTGAAATTATGAGCAGGGGTGGCATGACGGGCACTGTAGCCGACCCAAGAACCATATTAAAAAAAGCATTGGAAGTAGATGCCACTTCCTTAATATTATGCCATAACCATCCTTCCGGTAATTTAAAGCCCAGCAGGGCCGATGAAGAACTTACCTATAAAATAAATGAAGCAGCTAAACACATTGAAATAAAAATAAAAGACCACATCATAGTAAGCGAAAACGGGTATTACAGCTTTGCTGATAATGGGCTTTTATAGAAAAACTACGCCTGCGCTGTTGGACCACCAAATGTAAAGGGCACTTCAATTTGATCCATATCCTGGATGGTACCATTGGCGGCCTCAAATTTTTTCACATTATCTATCATTGCTTTCATAAAGCGCTTAGCATGAAACGGGGTTAATATAATACGGCTTTTTACCTTACTTTTTGGTGTGCCCGGCATTACATTTACAAAGTCTATAACAAACTCTGCGTGGCTGTGGGTAATAATGGCGAGATTGGCGTAACTACCTTCAGAAACTTCTTCGGAGATTTCTATATTTATCTGGCTCGGTTGTTCGGGTTGATTGTTCATTTTACTATTTTAGTTTTGCAAAGATAAAACAATGGGCTTTTATTAACGGTCGTTTAGGCAAATAACATCTGGAATAAGAAATGAAAGTTTAATAAAAATCACTTTTAATTTTCAGCAGAATTGATTTCTAATAATGGATTGATCAGTCAACAAAAAAAGCGCTAATTAAAAAAATACAACACCTGGAATTTTACTTCTGTCCGTTTATTTCCCTTTATCTCATCCAGGCCGGAACCTACGGTGGTTTTGTCTTTAAAAATAGTTTGCGCCCAGCGAAACCAGCAGCTTAACCGTTTGCTTACATCGTAGTTTACATTAAGGTAATACCTGTACCCCTTATCATAAAATACCGGAATGGAAAAACTGTACAGCACGTCGTTTTCGTAGGCATATAATCTGCTATCGTACCCACCGGTTTCAAAATATTGTAAGCGCATATTTGCTGAATACTTTTTCATCATAGGCTTATATAAAACATCCACATACGCTAAAAAACCATCCTGTGCCCCGGCTCCTTTCTTATCGTACCAATTTAGTTCTATCCTGTTCCTGAAAGTAAAAATGGGATTGATTCTATAATTAGTTTGGATGCGGAAGTTTTGCCTTGACTTGGGTATTACGGGTGATAAAATATTATTATCTGGGTTAAAGTTTCTAGGCTTTGATTCTGTCCGGTAGCGGGCATAAATTTCCAGTTGCTTATTGGGCTTGTAGGTAACCTGCGAAAAATAGTCCATTCCTGCCGTCGGCGCATCTACCTGGTAACGTAGCCAGGGAAATTTATAAAAATCAGCGTACGCATCAATACGCCAAAAACTGTTTGGCCTGATGCTGATACCTGAGTAAAATCCTTTTTCGTTGGTGGGGAAAGTACTCTCTGTAAAAGCATTGGTATACAGCGATTGGTACTTTTTAGAAATATTCCTGTAAACAAAACTCAAATCAACCGCAGCATCTACACTCACCAACAAACCATTAACAGTAGCTTTATTAAAACGATTATCGATTGCAGCCTCGCCAAAAAAATGCATATTTCTAAAAGTGTAACTGTAATCTAAACTTTGGTTACCGGCCTTTTTACCCGATAAAGCATAAATATTATAAGGGTCATTAGATTTGTTCAGCGGCAAATTAAAATGATACTGAATAACATTTGCTCCTATATGCAGGTTACCCTTGTTGTAAGCAATATTACCGCCAAAGGCAAGCTGCTGCTGAGCACCTCTATCAGCCAATTCACTCTTGGTTCTGTGCAAACCGGATGTTTGAAAAGAAGAAATAAAATCTTCATTATTAAGCGTATCCACTGCAAGATTAGCATCTACTTTTTTATAAGAAACAAATGCAGTGAGCTCCATATTTTTTTTACCCAGCGTAATACCTACACCCCGGTGAAAATTAAATTCACCAGCAGAATTATAAGGACGTAACACAGCTAATTGTCTTTTTATATTGACTACATCCGGACTTTTTTTAAATGCAAGACTCTGCCACTGTGTTAAGCCCTGCCCCATGTTCACCGTAAAATCACCTATTGCCAAAGATTTAATGATACCAATATTTCTTACAAAAACATGAAAGGAATAAAAATCGAAACCCTTTGGCTGGCTGCCTTTAAAGAATTCTTCGCCGGCATCTTTTTCGGCCACTACTCCATACTGCAGCAAATTTTTATACTGGTATTTATACCGCAATAAAAACCGTTGTGGCGATCCCGGGTAAAAATTATTAGCTGTGGTTGAATCCAATAAAAAACCTTTGGAAGTTTCTAATACCGTAGTAACCCTTGCAAGCAAGCTATGAGTGCCTCCGCTTAATCTTTCGCCCAACGAAGCTATAAGATTGGCGCTGGTACTAACTATAATATATGGCCGCAGTCGTTCAATGGTTATAACATCCCAGCCGGGAACAGCCTGCAGTTCGTAGATACTGATGAAATTTCCAAATAGATTTCGGTACGAAATAATATTTTGTATTTGTATCGGCGAAAGAATAATCAATTCCTTTAGCGTGCCAGCATCTGCGGTATTAAGATTAAGCGGCGACTGTAAAAAATGCTGGAGCGATTGTAAAAAGGAGTCATCCTGTGTTTCGGCATCCTCATTACTTTCTGTTACAGCCTCCAACTGTTGTTCAACAGTAGTATTGGGCACCTGCGGCAACTTTATAATTTGTGCACCTGCCTGTTGCCAAAAAAGAAAACAACTAAAAATCAACAGACTCCTGCAGCATTTGCTTGCTATCCTGCTCCAAAAAAAGTCGGTACGCATTTGAACCGCTAATGCATAGATCATTAAATCACTGGTGTTAAATTTCCTCATCATTCGTTGTTTGATGGGATAGTTGAAGACTCTTTTTTGCCTACATTCATAATTAGTAATACGCCCGGCGATAACCCTAATTGCGGATGAAAACTACCACTTACATCTAACCTTAAATTATTCCAGCTTACGCCAAACCCAGCGTAGCTAACAGAGGTGGCAGTTGCAATACCCGCCCTGGCAAAAAAAGCTTTTGCAAAACGATATTGAAAACCAGCATTTACATTCACCGGAAAATTTTCTTCTTTAACTATTTCCCCACTTACAAAAAAACGTTCGGAGACATCATAGCCAAGGCCGAACTTATAAGCGGAGGTAATTTTTTCATCCGTCTTGGAGAATTTACCGCCAATGGGGTTGTAAACATGAACGCCGGCATTTAATTTTTCTGTTAAATGAACGATGGCTCCTATTTCTACATTAACCGCAGCATCGCTGTTATAAGATGGTACCCTGTAGCCATAATAATTAAACTGGATACCAATATCTACTTTGCTCCCCAGGCTTCGGCCGTAGGCCAAACCAACCTGGCTTTCATTAAAATTTTTATAACCAAGATATTTTAAACTAACACCATAATTTCCCAGCGAAGAGGGCACTGCAATGGCAGCCGTGTACATACTGGTAGCTGAAAGCAAAAAGCGCCTTTCGCCATACACGCCGGCAGTTACCTGCTTTACCTGTGCAAGGCTGGCCTGGTTATTTACAAACGAAAACACGTCGCCATGTTCTGTACTATAGGCCCCCAGGCCAACATACACAGCGGATATGGGCTGCCGCAGGGTTTGGGAGAATGCGGCAAAACAAGGTAAACACAAAATGCCCATCAAACAATAAAAGTGATTTCTCAAAGTAGCAGTAGTTATTTGTGGCAATATAAAGATAAATCGGCAGGTTGAAACCAGTAATACAAATACTGTTGTTACTTTTGCGCTATGCAATTATTAGATGGAAAGCTTGTTTCACAGGCAGTTAAAAATTCGCTTAAAGAAAAAGTAGTCCGGTTAAAAGCCACCGGAATTAAAACACCTCACCTTGCAGCCATATTGGTAGGCAGCAACGGCGCCAGCGAAACCTATGTGGCCAGCAAGGTAAAAAACTGCGAAGAAATTGGTTTTAAAAGCACCCTTATCAGGTTGGATGAAGCCGTTACCGAACAGGAATTAATTGATACCATTGAGCAATTGAACAAGGATGCAGATGTGGATGGCATATTGGTTCAACTGCCTTTGCCCAAACAAATAAATGAAGATAAAATTATCAGTCTTATCAATCCCAAAAAAGATGTGGACGGGTTTCACCCCATGAGTATTGGTAAGATGGTGCAAGGGCTTCCCACCTTTATCCCTGCAACACCATATGGTATTATGCTGATGCTGGAGCATTATAAAATTGAAACAAAAGGCAAGCATGCAGTGGTGATTGGCAGAAGCAATATTGTAGGCCGGCCTATCAGTATATTATTAAGTCGCAACAGCAATCCCGGTAACTGCACCGTTACAGTTTGCCATAGCCATACACACAATCTAAAAGAAATTTGTTTGCAGGCAGATATTATTGTGGCAGCCCTCGGCAGGCCAGGTTTTTTAACCGCTGATATGGTAAAAGAAAATGCAGTAGTGATAGATGTGGGCATCACCCGTGTACCCGATGCCAGTAAAAAAAGCGGCTTTTCAATAAAAGGCGATGTGGACTTTGAAAATGTAGCCCCAAAATGCAGCTACATTACTCCGGTACCAGGTGGTGTAGGATTAATGACAATTGGAGCGTTGCTGATGAATACTTATAATGCTTGTGTGGGGGAATAGTTGGAAGGTAGTGGCATAAAGATATAGGTGAAATCTGCGTCTAAATAAGAAATCTATCATAAACAACATTTCTAATTATTGTTACATAAATTTGGTTTTTAAAAAAATGCCCTTACTTTTGTAACAACACCTTCATCATGTCAGCTATCAATCCCAACATTATTATTGGTCAAAATATCAAAACCTTACGGGATAAAATTGGATTAACCCAGGATGCACTTGCTCAATATTTAGGCACTTCCAGAGAACAGGTTGGTTATTATGAAATTGGCCACCGGGCTGTACCTTCTACACAATTAAGCAAATTGGCCAATCTTTTTTGCATGAATGAATTTGATTTTTATGAAGAAAATATGCAAAACAGGAGCATTAATATAGCTTTTGCTTTTAGGGCTGATGAATTACAACCACAAGACCTGCAAAGCATTGCCCAATTTAAAAAGATAGTGCACAATTATATGAGCATGAGAAAAGCTGTCGGTGATGAATGAGTTGTTATTAGAAAAAGCTGCTGTTGCCTTTCGCTCAGATAATGGATTAAATAATGCCGACCCCATCCGCTTAAAAAGTCTCCTACAAAAATTAAATGTAGTCACCTTTTTTGCGCCACTGTCCGAAAATTTTTCGGGGATGGCGTTAAAAGTAAATGCCAAAAAACGCTTCATGTTGGTAAATAGCAATCAGTCTTTAGGCAAACAACATTTCACAATTTGCCATGAATTGTACCACCTATTTGTTCAAACAGATTTTACCAGCCAGGTTTGTAGTACTGGTAAGTTTGATAAAAAAGCAGATAAAAACGAATATAACGCAGATGTATTTGCAAGTTATTTATTACTGCCTACAGACGGTCTTTTAGAAAATATTCCCAATGAAGAAATAGAAAAGAAGAAAATTTCACTAAAAACCATTTTGTACATCGAGCATTTTTACAGTTGCAGCAGACGGGCACTATTATACCGGTTAAAGCAGCTTAAATTGATTGCTTCAACCGAGTACGATGCCTTTATTTTAAACATTCAAAGAGGCGCTTTAGAAAACGGCTATGCTGTTGACCTGTACAAAAACGGTAACCATAAAGTGGTAATTGGTGATTATGGTATTATCGCCAAACAGCTTTTTGATAACGAAACAGTTTCTGAAAGTCATTATTATTCCCTGCTGGCCGACCTTGGCATTGATATTACCAAAATTGATGAAACCCAGCATGCAGAAGACTAACCGCATTATACTGGTTGATGCTGATGTAGTTTCGCATTTTATAACAGCCGGAGAAGCAGAAAACTTTCACCTGATTTTTCCAAACAATCCTATTCACTTGCTGGATAAAGTACATGCGGAATTACAAAATTGGAAGAATGCTAATGTTGGTTTTATCGTTTCAGATTTATTAAAAAAGAAACGAATTAAACTGATTGACTTTCCTGAAGACAACGAAGAAATTAAGAAAGAATATTTCTGGATAAAGAAAATGCAGTTTAAAGGCGATGGAGAGAGTGCCTGCCTTGCGGTTGCCCGGTACAATAATAATATTTTAGCCAGCAGTAATTTACGGGATATAAAAAGCTACTGCGTTAACCACAAAATGGATTACCTGACTACTATGGATTTTTTGTGCGCTGCTTTAGCTACTGCTGTGTTTACAGCAGCGAGGTGCGATGCTTTTTTAAATACGGTGATAAATGCAGGGGGCAAATTGCCAGTGAAAACTATGAAGGAATATGGTTGCAGAAAGATTGATTTTTTGTAAAGCTAATTTACTTTCTTTTTCCCATACCCCACCACCGGCTCTGCAGCAATTGAAAGATTTTCTGCTTCCATTTCTTTTACAGTTACCTGGCCGTTCATGAGCATGGGGAGCAGCCAATCTCTTAGTTCAGAGAGTTGTTGGTTTTCAGCAAGTGCCGTTTGCTTTTTTCCTTGAATGCTTTCCATGAAGACATAAAACTTGTTTACAATATTTTCTTCCGGAACCACCGTGTAATATGAGCTTACAAAAGAATCTAACAATAAGTTTTTGATACCACTTGTTTTACCCTCGTAACCAAAGAAAACGCCATTTTCGTAGAGGCTATTCCAATAGTAAACAAAATTGTACAGTAGCTTTTTATTTTTTATTGAGACAGGCCTGCAAAAATTCGAGCAAATTAATGGATTCTCAAACCGTTTAATAGTAGCATCTGTTATGTAAGCAAGGCGACCTGTTGACTGTGTTGGACTACCTCCGGAAATTTCAATAACTATATCATGTGAATTAAGAATTTTAAAAGTATTCTTTTCCAGTATATATCTCACAGGTGGCTTTAATTCAGC
>JANPNY010000438.1:0-3169 GCA_031427745.1 Chitinophagaceae bacterium
CTTTTGATAAGCTGAACTTTCGTTTTATATCCCATATCTAGTAATTTAACTAGATACTAAATTACACAAAAAAATGACTATCTCAGCACGAAATAGTCATTTTTTAAAAATACTTTTCTCAAAAGATCCAAACTCGAGAAAGTTTACACCTTTTTAAAAAGGTGTAAACTTTGTAAATACTCATCCAATCGGAACAAAGTCACTTGCTTTTTTCGTAGCAAGTTCTTCGTAAGTTTTCCATTTTAAATTCACCAGGTTCTGTGCATGCTTCATCAGTCTTTCTGCAGCTTCAGGATTCGTCATGGTAAGTACTTTATACCGCAATTCGTTGTAGGCGTAATCCTTTAAATTAATGGTTGGTCTGGGCGAATCCAGTACAAATGGATTTTGATTTTTCTTTCTTAAAGTTGGGTTGTACCGCAGCAATGGCCAGTGACCACTTGCCACAGCTTTGTTCTGTTGATCTAACCCATTTTTTAAATCATATCCATGTGCAATACAATGGCTGTACGCCAGTATCAGTGCTGGTCCATCATAGGCTTCTGCTTCTCTCATGGCCAATAATGTTTGTTGCGGATTAGCACCAAATGCCACTCTTGCCACATACACATTACCATACGAAATTGCCTGCATTGCCAAATCTTTTTTACCACCCGATTTTCCCCCGGACGCAAATTTTGCGGTAGCTGCTGTTGGAGTAGATTTAGATGACTGACCGCCGGTATTGGAGTACACTTCTGTATCAAGCACCAGTACTTTAATGTTTCGTCCACTGGCCAGTGCATGATCCAATCCGCCATAGCCAATATCATAAGCCCATCCATCTCCACCCACCAGCCACACACTGCGGCGAACCAATTGGTCGGCAACAGAAAGCAAGTGAGTTGCAGCGGATGAAGTCATGGATCTTAATTGTTCTTTTAATAACTGCACCCTAAACTGTTGCATCACCAGTTCCGATTCATGTACCTGTGCAGCATTTAAAATTTCATCCACTATTTTTTCGCCCAGTTCATTTTTTAATTCAAGCAAATATTGTTTGGCAATATCCAGTTGTTTATCTGCTGTAATTCTCATTCCCAACCCAAACTCGGCATTGTCCTCAAACAAGGAATTACTCCACGCCGGACCCCTGCCATTTTTATTTACCGTCCATGGTGTGGTGGGCAAATTACCGCCGTAAATAGAAGAGCAACCGGTAGCATTTGCAATCAATAATCTATCACCAAATAACTGGGATAATAATTTTAAATAAGGCGTTTCGCCACAACCGGCACAGGCTCCCGAAAACTCAAACAGCGGCTCTAAAAACTGGGCGCCATGCACCGTGGAGAAATCAATTTTGGAACGATCGTTCCAGGTAATGCTTTCAAAAAATTCAATATTTTTTTGTTCAACTTCCAGTATTGGTTCTTTATCTCCCATATTGATTGCCTTACGGGTACGGTCTGCCGGGTCGGTGGCAGGACAAACTTCTACACACAAATTACAACCCGTGCAATCTTCCAAATAAACCTGTAAAGCATATTTTGTTTCCGGAAAACCTCTTGCATTGATAGGTGAATTTTTAAAACCTTCGGGGGCTTTTTCTAAATTGTCTTTATGAAAAAATTTAGCCCTGATAACACTATGTGGACAAACATAGGCACAGTTGCCGCATTGTATACATAAGTCAGGCTCCCATATTGCAACGATGTCCGACACATTTCTTTTTTCCCATTGAGTAGTTCCGCTTGGATAAGTACCATCAATCGGCATCATACTAACGGGTAACTGGTCTCCATGATCGGCCATCATTACAGCGGTAACATTTTTTACAAAATCAGGTGCTTTATCCGATACGGTTAATAATTTATTTTCGGCAGCAGAAGCAATGGCAGGATAGTCAACCTGGTACATATTGGCCAGTGTGGCATCCACTGCTATAAAGTTTTGGTCAATTACTTTTTGTCCTTTTTTGAAATACGTTTTTTCAATCGCTTTTTTAATTTGTTTGATGGCATCTTCCCTCGGCAATACACCGGATAATGCAAAATAACAGGTTTGCATAATGGTGTTGATACGGCCACTCATGCCGGTTTCTCTTGCTACCGTTGTAGCATCAATCACATAGAATTTTAATTTCTTTTCAATGATGCTTTTTTGCACCTGCCCGGTTAATTTATCCCATACTTCCTCCTTGCTGTAAGGGCTGTTTAACAGGAAGGTAGCACCATCACTTGCAAACTCTAGCATCTCTACTTTCTCGGTAAAATTAAACTGGTGACAAGCAATAAAATCTGCTTTAGAAATAAGATAAGGAGCCCGTATCGGCTTTGGTCCAAATCTTAAATGCGATACCGTTCTGGCACCCGATTTTTTTGAATCATACACAAAATAACCTTGCCCGTAGAGGTCCGTATTTTCGCCGATAATTTTAATGGTATTTTTATTGGCGCCTACTGTACCATCTGCACCCAAGCCAAAAAACAAACCTTGTCTCCATTCCGATTCATCTAATTTGTAGCTGGCATCGTAGGTTAAACTCAGGTGGGTAACATCATCATTAATACCCACTGTAAAACCATTTTTTGGTTTGTCTTTTTTCAATTCATCATACACAGCTTTAACCATTGCCGGCGTAAACTCTTTAGAGGAAAGGCCATAACGGCCACCGATAAGCCTCGGCAGCTTTTCCAGTTTGCCTTGTTGAATGGCATCTACCAATGTTGCCAATATATCCTGATACATGGGTTCACCGGCTGCACCGGATTCCTTGGTTCTGTCGAGGATGGCGATTGATTTTACGGTAGCAGGTAATACTCTTAATAAATGATCTAACGAGAATGGCCTGTATAATCTCACCTGTATGACGCCTGTTTTTTCACCGGCAGCATTTAATGCCTGCATGGTTTCCGAAACGGTTTCGCCACCGGAGCCCATTACTACAATAATACGCTCTGCATCGGTAGCACCGGTGTATTCAAAAAGCTGATATTGTCTTCCTGTCATTGCCGCAAAGTCATTCATCACTTCCTCTACAATGGCAGGCATATTATTGTAAAATGTATTCACAGTTTCCCGGCCCTGGAAATATACGTCGGGATTTTGCGCAGTACCTCGTATAAAAGGATGTTCCGGATTTAATCCTCTTTTGCGATGAGCAATTACCAGTTCATCAGGTATCATT
>JANPNY010000439.1:0-3628 GCA_031427745.1 Chitinophagaceae bacterium
TGCTGTAATTGGCTTTTTATAAATTATTGTGTGCTGCTTTCCCAAACTTATTTACCAATGCTGTGGATGATTTCAACATGCTTACACATTGCTAAATCCATTTTGCTCCGTGCCTTCGGATGTTGGTCAAAAGACCAACATTGGCGCTTGCTGAGGAGCTTAGTTCTTTTTAAGACTTACCAACAAGGGCAAAAAAATAGATTTTTTTAAAGTGGAACACCCTTATCCCCAGGAAATAGAAACTCTATTACTATATTTTAAGCTTTCTATTATACAAAAACTACTACTTTTTAATTTTTAAATTTCAAGTTGCAACCAGTATATGATGTAAACAAATCTAAATGATATAATCGATAATAAAAACATACTTTTATAAAATCCTAAATGGTGTTATTTTACTTAACTAATTTTTAGAAGTATCCAATTTGTTAAATTAAAATAATATTTTGTCAAATACTTATAAACCATAAATACGTACTTATAATTCAAAAGATAAGGCAATGATAACTACGAAATCCGAATGGTAAACTATAATCTTATTAAAAAGGTTTTTTTATTTTCAATATGCCAGATTTTTTTTCTGCCATTAATTTTGCAAGCCCAGCTTTGCAATGGTAGTCTCGGTGATCCTATTATAAATATCACATTTGGTACCGGAGGTTCAAAATTACCTGCAGCGGTTACTTCATTTGAATATGCAGGAGGTTGCCCGGCTAAAGGAAAATATAAAGTCAGTAATTTTTTGTTAGGATGTGGAGACCGTACATGGTTTTTATTAGCCGGAGATCATACTCGTGATCAAAGTGGTGCTTATATGGTAGTAAATGCAGAAAGCACGCCCGGTACTGTTTATATTGATACGGCAAATGGCTTGTGTGGCAATACTACTTACCAGTTTTCGGCCTGGATTATGAACGTGATGCAAAAATTTACCTGCGGAGGAAGTGCAATATTGCCCAATATTACATTTACAGTTGAAACCATTTCCGGGGTTTCTTTAGCTACTTATAATACAGGAAACATCCCTATTACAGAAGATAAAATATGGAGCCAATATGGGTTGTCTTTTAAAACACCGGCAGATATCAGCGATGTAATACTTACAATAAAAACAGCTCCCGTTAATGGCTGTGGAAGCTCCTTTGCCATTGATGATATTATATTGGGAATGTGTGGTCCTGCTGTAGTTACAACCCTTGATGGCAGTACAGACGCTGTAGATGTTTGTGCAGGTTATACCAATTCGTTTATATTAAATTCGTCATTTGCCACAGGATTTACAGACCCGGCAGTGCAATGGCAAAATAGCATTGATTCCGGTAAAACATGGCAAAATATAGCGGGCGCTAATACTACCATGTATGCCATTCCGCGAAGGGATTCGGGAATCGTATCTTATCGCATTTTAGTAGCAGAGCGCCCCAATATTAACTCCCCAAAATGCAGGATAACCTCAAATGTTATTTCTACAAATGTTCATTCGAAACCAACACATAAATTGCCCGAAAATATTAGAGGGTGTATTGGTAAAACCCTGGTACTACCCTATCATTCAGATCTTGCCATATCATTTTTATGGAACGGTCCCAATGGATATATATCTGATAAAAGTTTGTCTGTTGTACCAAACGTGCAATACACTGATACCGGATTGTATAAATTAAAACAGACGTATAATTCAGGCTGCGCTACACTAGACAGTTTTTATTTAGGCGTATACCCTGGGGTTACCGTTTTGGTAAACAACCCTGTTGAATCAATTTGTCAAGGTAAATCAGTTGTGCTTTCTGCTTCTGGGGGACAGCACTATCAATGGACACCATCCGATGGTTTATCAAGCGATACCATAGCCAATCCGATTGCGCAACCCCCTATTTCAACTTCATATAACATTACAGTAAGTAATGATTTTGGATGCCGGGATTCTGCTTTGGTTAAAGTAAATGTTTTTGAAAACCTATCTATAAATGCAGGGGCCAATCAAAGCATAAATATAGGAGATACGATTATATTGAATGCCACGGTGAAAGGAACATCTGTAAATTTTTACTGGTCACCTTCAACCTTTATAAATGATATCCATTCAGCAACGCCAAAAGTTTATCCCATAGAAGATGTAGTATACACTTTAACAGCCAATTCAACTGTTGGCTGTGGTTCAGCTACTTCTTCTGTTAAAATAAAAGTTTATAAAAACACTTTTATTCCTAATGCTTTTACACCAAATGATGATGGCAAAAATGACAAGTTCCGGATAACAGCAGCTAATAGTTATAAGCTATTTAAATTACTGATCTTTAACAAGTGGGGCGGAATAATTTATTCCACAACAGATATTAATAATGGCTGGGATGGAAGATTTAAAGGTGAACTTCAGGCTACAGATCCTTATGTTTATTATGTCGAAATAACCACCGCATCCAATAAAAAAATAGTTAAGAAGGGAACAGTTATGTTACTCAGATAATGAGCATTTGCAATTGTTGCCTATCAATTTCATGATTTTTAACCCACATTGCAGCTAAAACTACTATTTTTCATCATTTTTCGTAATTATTTTAGTTTTTAAATGCTGAAACACCTGCTACTATTGGGTTTTGTTTTTTAGCAAGGTTTGTAGTACACAGGGGGGTGTTCGTAAACCAACAGCTATTTTTAGCTTTGTGGCCAATGTATTTAAAAGCTTCATTTAGACACAATCCCGACATCAAGGATATTGCTGCTTACTACCGGCTGGTAGAAAGTTATCGCAACGAATTCGATAGGGTTTGCCATAAGACGCTTTTAAACATTGGCTTTTGGGAAGATGCTACCCGAGTGCAAAAAGATAAAGTAGTTGACCATCTTAATGAAAGATATAAAAACGAATTAGGCCTCTTTGAAGAAGCAGATGAGCAAGTAGTGGAATGGGTAAACAGGTTTTGGAAAGAGATGATTGCAAAGAAAACCATCGACCGTACAACGATGGAAGAAAAACACCGGCTGGTAAAAGTGAATACCATAAAACATAAAGAAGCCAGAGAGATAGGCACAGAATGGATATGTGCCAACACGTGGAATCAACTAAAACTTACTGAGCTATTTGAAGAGATTGGCTGGAGTAAAGAAAAGGTGCAATTAGCCATGACACAAGTGATCAGCAGGGCCGTATATCCTGGCTTGGAACTGGCAACCAGCAAATGGATAAAAGAAAATTCGGCTTTGCCTTTGTTGGTATTGTGAATTTAATACCTATATGCTAACCCAAACGCCCCGGTTGTGTCTTTTGGCCAAGCGGCGAAGCGTTGTGATCTAATACTGTAATTAGTTTCTTATAAATTATTGTGTGCTGCTTTCCTAAACATATTTACCAATGCTGTGGATGATTACAACATGCTTACACATTGCTAAAACCGTTTTGCTCCGTGCCTTCGGATGTTGGTCAAAAGACCAACATTGGCGCTTGCTGAGGAGCTTAGTTCTTTTTAAGACTTACCAAAAAGGGCGCAAAGTTAGCTTATGGTGTAAAAACCCCGCCGGAACTGAATACCCTGTAACCCGGTAGAGGCTGGTCGATTCAATTTACCAGAAGAATACTTTTTACTTGACTAGTGTGAATGATTGCAACATGCTTACAAATTGCTAAAAC
>JANPNY010000440.1:0-2971 GCA_031427745.1 Chitinophagaceae bacterium
CCAAAGGCGGGGATATCCATTCTTACAACCCGTTTTTCTTTTTTTAACCCGGCTGCCCATGCATCAAAAGTATGCAGGCTCGATCCGGTGCCATGGATTAATACCAGTGGTACACTATCTGCCTGGTTGCCTTCATCCCGGTAATGTACCTCCATACCATCTACCTTGATAAAGGCCGATGGCGGAGCGGCATATTTTGCCGACAGTTCCTTTACCGTTTTGTCTTTGTAACCAAATGCAAAAAATATAACTGCTACCAATACCAGTAAACCTAAAAGTATTTTTTTTAAAATTGCAGCTGCTTTTTTCATGGTTTGTAAATTTTGTTCCGGTTCAATATTTTATTTAACAGCATTGTTTTTTTCTTATGATTGGTAAACTTACCAACTATTTGTTGCTGCTGACTACTGCTGGTAAATTGATTGCAACAAAATTTACAAGACTGGCAGATGAAACGATAATATCATCTTTCTTACACTTTCTATCTTTTATATTATAATGTCAAGTCTATCAGGCGCAGGCATGCTCACCTGTGCCCTTTTATTATTATGCTATCCCCATAGCCGCATGGCTGCAACCATGTGTCTTCCCTGTTAGTATACCCCACCACTTAATTACGACTATTACAAAAATAAACCACTCACTTTTTGATAAATGAGGGTTGTTGTATTAAATAAACTCCAGTAGTAACAAGACCTACACCGGAGGGAGACCGGCGCCTACTGGAGAATTTGGTGTGCCACCTTCACTTAATTTCTCCTGTTCGTTTACGCAATGTCCCGTGCCGGAGACGTTACCTGGAAAAAAATTGCAGAAGCAGAACATAGCATTTCCTTCGTCCTGAATTCCCAATTACGATCTTCTTACCCTTATAGCAAAAGCTTCGCAGGGATTTGTAACCAGCAATTGGTGAATTTCCCTTTCCTTAAATTTCATCTTTTTTAGTAATGGGATCAGTTGGGTGAAAATATTAGTGTAACCTGTAAAGTTTCCGCCATCTATTTCACCCGGTTTATACCAGCCAGCATCATGCGAAATCAACACTTTATTCAGCAGCCCTGCTGCTTGTAAGTTCTCAATGGAGCTTGCATATTTTTCAAGGTCACCCCACCCAATTCCATCCAGGCTTATCCATGCCCCAAGTGCAGCCGCTTTTACATGCAGTGTTGTATCTTGCTCTGCCTGTGCATGTGTCCATACAAATGCCGAGGGATGCACTTTCATTCGTTGTAGCATGTCAATCTCTTCAAAGGCAGGAACAGCAATGCCCGTATGAGAACAAATAGTTAGGCCTGTTTGCAAATGTGTTAGCGCAGCAGCATTTACAATCTTTTGATGAAGCTCAGATAAATGTGGCGGATCTACGCCTATCTTAATAAAACCTGGTTTTACAGTTGTGTTATCAATCCCGTTTTCAAATTCGCTAATCCATCTTTTGGCAATTTGTTCATGCGTTTCAGTGAACGCCCAAGGCGGTAAATATTTATTTGACACAGCACCATAATATCCTGTATTCGTTACTACATGCAACCCGCTTTCTTTAGCAAGTGTAATTTGAAGTTGAACATCACGACCTAAAAAAGCAGGTGTGCAATCGAAGATTGATTTTACGCCATGTTGTTTTGCTGCTAATAGATAGGGCAACACTTTCTTTACTACCTCGTCCCTGTTCCAACGGTCACTATTTATTTTATCAGCACCAATAAAATCAACCAGAAAATGTTCATGGATTAAAGCAGTGCCCAATGCTGAAGCAGGTATGCTACCGGTTACCGTATTTACATATAGTTGGCGAGGGAGAAGCGGTACAAGCATGAAAGCTGCGCTGGCTTTAATGAATTTTCTCCTTGATAAGATAGGCATCATGCTAACTAAATTAATAAAAGATAATCATTCCGCATCGGGTTTGTAAACGAGGCGCATGAATTTGGCAGGAACACCCACTTTAATTAAATAACAGGTATACACCCATTGCTAAACTTTTATAAGTAGGCCATTACAAGAAGCAAAAGAAATGCTTGTGTAGCAATAATCTGTAAGCATGCATCTGCCTGAAAAACCCCTCCAATTGATAATACTGTACCTTTAAATGGAATTTTATTTTAAAATATGAATTTGATTCTGTTACTCTTTGGATGGCTCTTATATTTTTACCTGCACAGTTTATTGGCAGCTACCAGTGTAAAGCAATTTTTAACACGGCACTTATCTATCAGCAGTGCCCGTGTGTACCGCATTGGGTACAATATTATCGGACTAACAGGTATTGTTGGGTTGTTGTACCTGCAATTTATTACCCCTTCTGCATTGCTCTTCACCCAGGTTTCAATCGGTTTTTATGTGGCGTTGCTACTGATGGGTACAGGCCTTGTGATCATGCTTTTTGCCATAAAAAATTACGACTGGAAAAGCTTTATCGGTATTACAGACGAGCAATCCTATTGCCTTGTAATAGCCGGTATGAATAAATATGTCCGGCATCCTTTGTACAGTGGTACCATGCTTTTTGTAACCGGTTATTTATTATGGCAGCCCTATGTAAAAAACCTTTTATTGCTGATAATGATGATGATTTACCTGGTAATTGGTATCTGGTACGAAGAAAAAAAACTGGTAAAAGTGTATGGGGAAGCTTATAAAAACTACCAGCGTACAGTAAAAAAAATGATTCCATTTATATGGTAAGCTACACTGCTCAATTTTTTTATTCATTACAATACTATAGGCGCTAACTACCGTGCAGTGGTTTGTGGTCCCCTAGAAAGTGGTTCGTTCGGACATGGACCACAACATCGCTACTTTCTATGCCCGTGGTCGATTGTAGCAAAATCATTTTAATTGTCTCGCTGCATGATGAACACGAATTATAGCAACTTCAGACGTAGATATTTTATAAATTATTCTGTAGTTTCCTTCAATTAATTCCCGAATTGATTCCAAATTAAATTCAGGAACTACACGGCCGGATTTC
>JANPNY010000441.1:0-3904 GCA_031427745.1 Chitinophagaceae bacterium
CTGCAAATAACGGATGGTAATTTGGCCAGTCATATTAAAGGCCTGGAAGAAAGCGGCTACCTGAAAGTTCAAAAAGGTTTTATTGGTCGTAAAACTAATACAACTTATACCGCTACCAAAGTGGGCGAAAATGCTTTTAAAGAACACTTAGCCGCCCTGGAAAAAATGATCAACGCTTCTAAATGATATTTTTTTGAATATACACTTTGAAAAACAAAGCACTTTAATATGAACCATCGATTTATCACGGCAGGCATCGCCACCAGGATATGGATTTTAACCAGTTTGATTTTTGGCATTAGCTGGAGTATCTACATTTTACTATTTGAAAATGCAGCCTTAATCTGGACTGCCTTGCCCGCCACCATTATTGCTGCAATCGGCAGTATTCCAATATTGGTTGCTGTATTTATTGCTCTGTATTTTACCAAAAAATCAACTGCCAGTTTACAAAATAAATATTTGCTGCTGTTTGCTACCTGCCTGCTATCAGAACTTCCCTATGCGGCTATTGGCGGTGGACTTTTTAGCCCTGAACTTAGGCGGTTTGGAATCAATAGTTACTTCATCAGTTTATTTATTTGCTACATCATACTTTTTGGTGCTTCGGCAATCGCCATGGCATTGCTCCATAAAAGAATTATTCATTTTTTTTCTACAACTAAAAACAAACCATCAATGGAACAAGACAGCTTTCACACTGACAGTAATCTGCCAGCAAGCAATCAAAGCAACAACACAAACAACTCCAACAAATTAGTTATTAAAGGTCTGGTTACCGGTGCGCTTACCCTTTTAATGTTAATACCGGCACTCTTTGTAATGAACCTCGTTTCCGAAAGAGAAGCCCGCCAGAAAGAAGTAACACAGGAAATAAGCAGTAAATGGGCTGCCCCGCAAACACTGACTGGGCCATACTTATACCTTCCTTACAAAGTAACTGTTGCTGACAAGGACGGCAAAACAGGTATCGTTGATAAAAGTTTTTTTCTGCTACCGGAAAATTTACAGATGAGTGGAATCATTACACCGGAAACAAGGTCAAGGAGTATCTATACCGTATTGTTGTATAAATCTGATATAAAAAACACCGGAAATTTTCTGTTGCAATTACCAAAAGATATTACCCCCGCCATGATCAATTTTTCGGAGGCAAAAGTTTGCTTTGGCATCAGGGATTTTAAAGGCATTCAGGAAAAAATAACCATCCGGTTAAACGGTACAAGATATGAATTATCGCCTGGTCTCCCGAGTAAAGAAAAAGAGAATATTATTGAAAGTAACAGCAGCAGCACAGTCGAGGTAAATGATGTGGTAGAAAGAAATTCAGGAAAAGAAATTGAAACCATCGGACTTTCTTCCAACATTAATTTATCTGCTGCAGACATTGGTAAATCTATAGCATTTGATATGCCGGTAAAAATAAATGGCAGCGAGCAGTTGCATTTTGTACCACTAGCCGGCAACAGTACTTTCAGTTTAACCAGTCCCTGGGCCGATCCAAAATTTGATGGCAGCAATTTACCAGCCAGCCGAAATGTTGGTCCACAGGGGTTTTCAGCCAAATGGAATTTTAATAAAGCCAACCTGCCCTTTGGGACTGCCATCAAAGATTTTGATTTTAAAAAAGAGCCTTTTGCCTTTGGCGTAACTATGGTGCAGCCTGCTGATCAGTACGCCAAAACCATGCGGAGCGTAAAATATGCTATCCTGTTTATCGGGCTTACGTTTGCACTTTTCTTTATCATTGAAATAATGCAGCAAAAACCCGTGCATCCTGTTCAGTATGTTTTAATTGGTATTGCGCTGGTTATTTTCTTCACTTTATTATTATCGATCAGCGAATTTATTTTGTTTGATTACGCTTACCTAATAGCAGCTGCTGCAACCATATCATTGATTTCTTTGTATGCAAAGGGACACTTTAAAAGCCTTAAAACTGCAGGTGTTTTTGCATCCTTGTTAGCCTGTTTATATGGTTTCATATTTGTGTTGATTCGCCTGGAAGACACGGCCTTGCTGGTAGGAAGTATTGGGTTGTTTATTGCACTGGCAGTAGTGATGTATGCCAGCAGAAAAATTAACTGGTATGGCGAACGTAATCAAATTCCGACAGCATCAATGGGTTAAAGTTTATCTGTTCGTGTTGGGCTTGATTTTTTTAAACTCCATAAAATATTAGAAACAATTCATTCAATTTTAAAGCAAAGGACATGAACAGTTCCAAAGAATGGTACAATTATTTTAGCCATAATTTGCAGCAGAAAAGAATTGACTGGACGATAGTGCCGACTATTACAAAGCCAGCTTTGAAACCGGTTTTAAAATCGCTGCAGGCATGGCAATTGGGCGAAACCTCCGATGGCAGCAATCTTATAACAGCCAGTATTCAATTTGCTGAAAAAATAAACGATCCCTATTATGTAGACGCCATGCGGCTTTTTATTAAGGAAGAACAGAAGCATGGTAATAATTTAGGGAGATATTTAGACTTGATTAATGAGCCAAGAATTAAACAAAACTGGGGCGATACATTGTTTAGAAAAGTAAGGCATTTAAATACCAGCATGCATTGGTGGACAATAGCTGTGTTGACAGTGGAAAGTGCTGCGCAAATATTTTATCAATGTCTTAAGGACGCAACTAAATGTAATTTATTACAACAAATCTGTACCGATATTTTGATTGACGAAGCACCACACATTCAATTTCAGCAACAACGATTGCAAGCCATCGTTAAACTACAACGCAAGAGCAACAAATGGTTGACTATAACTTTGTATAAAATATTTTTTTATTGTACCTCATTAGTAATATGGTTTGCTCATAAAAGTTTATTTAACGCAGGCGGCGTAAATTTTAAAAAATATAAAATGAAAATGAAAAGTAAATACGATAAAACAATCGGCCGGTTTAAAACCGGAGATCACACGCCGAACCAGGAAGAATTGGAGCCTGTTTACTACAAAAATCAGCATGGCTTTTTTGATGCTTTGTATTATTCTTTCCAGGGAATGCGCCATTTTTTCCAGAATGAACGCAATGGCAAAATTCAATTGGTAGTAGCGGCGGCGGCCATTGCAGCCGCTGCGCTTTTGGGCATCAGTGCAGCCGAGTGGCTTATGGTACTGGTTTGTGTAGGAATGGTGGTAGGTATGGAAATGCTTAATTCGGCAGTAGAACAATTGTGCAATAAAATAGAATCGGGTTATGATCCTGTAATAAAAATAGTGAAAGATATTGCCGCTGGTGCAGTGCTTTTTGTCTCCATTATCAGTGTTGCTATCGGCGTAATTATTTTTCTGCCAAAGCTGTTGCAGGTAGGGTAGGGGATAATTTGGTTTAAAAGTTTTACTAATGATCCTGTGAAGGAAGTAACCTACCCTATAATAAAACTTCATCTTTTTAAAAAACTTTCATACAAAAAATGAAAAAATTATCTACCATCGAAAAGATGCTGATAGCATCGATAGCATTTACCCTTCTGCTATTGGCGGTACGAATTGTAGTTACACAACAACTGATGTATGTGTTTTATATATGGAATCTTTTTTTAGCAACTATCCCTTTGCTGTTAAGCCGAAGGTTGCAGCGCCAGCAAGCACTAAATGTAAAAAGTTATTTATTATTGACTGTCTGGTTGCTCTTTTTTCCCAATGCGCCCTATATCATCACCGATATTTTTCATTACGAGAGCAGGCCGCCGTTGCCCATGTGGTTCGATCTTTTATTGGTGATAAACGCAGCGTGGTGTGGCATTATCCTGGGGTTGGTTTCATTACTACAGGTAGAACAGTTTTTAGCAAAACATCTGAAATCATTTTGGGTAAACTGTTGTATCGCCGGTAGTTTACTGCTTTGTGGTTATGGTATTTACATTGGTCGTTTTTTGCGATTTAATAGT
>JANPNY010000442.1:0-2973 GCA_031427745.1 Chitinophagaceae bacterium
AAAACTGGTTTAGCAGTCCGGTTATTTTTTGAATTAGAAGTTAGGGATTCAGAAATCAAGTATTTGATTATAGCACCTGTAAACTATTCACCTCTTCCAGATATAGAAGCCCTTGTTCATTTTCAGGCGATAGGGTTACCGCAAATGTTTCCAAATCTGGATGCCAAAGCTATAAAAGGGTTAAGCTTTAATGCACTTTGTTTGCTGTCGAATATAAAGCCTTATGAAGAACTTAGCCATGACAAAACATTAAAATTCCTGCTGGAGAATTTATATAATGTAGATTTTGATACGTTGACAAATAACAAAGCAAAGGAACGAATTTTAAATGCCCTAATAACTGTATTGCTTGAAAAGAATGGAATTAATCAACCGCTAACAAATTTCCTCACAAATATATCAAAGCCATACTTTCCGGAATTGATCAGCATGGGTTTAACGAATAGCAACCTGGTTAGATTTATACAGGAGCAATGGCAATCTTATGTTGATAATGAAAATTCTTTGCTGGATTTCAAAGAACCATTACTCAATAAAAGTTTAGGGTATTTATTTGCCTTTGAATATTTGAAACCAATAAAAGTCTCACCGGCAAAATACGAGGGTTTCCCTAAGCCATTAAAAATCGGTGTCTATGTAGATGAACAAGGCCATAATGATAACGAATTGGAAGGGTTAATTGAATACCTGAAACAACAGCTCGAAATAATTGAAGACATAGCAGACCAATGGTTTAAAATAATTCAAGTCTTAGCTAATGCTAAACTAAAATATTTGCTATCTGGTAATGCTGCTCTAAGAGAAAGTTACCTGAAAATTGAGAGTGCATTCAACAACCGCTTTCAGAGGTTTATTGATAATACTTATGGAAGTTTGTTCTCATTAAGCGGAGTAAGAAAACCTGTGGTAGTTTCAAGGATACTTGAACACATCAATGCCAGACCGGCAAAAATGAAAGCACTAATCGTTATAGATGGAATGAATTATTGGCAGTGGAATATATTGGGCAAGGCATTAGCAGATGCTGGCTTAACTTATTCCTCCAATGCATCCTTAGCTTTCATACCAACAATTACAGCCTGGTCAAGGCAAGCAATTTTCAAAGGAGAAAAACCCGACTTGTTTGAAGACAATTCAAAAGAAAGCAAACTATTTCAAACTTATTGGTCAAAGAATGGTGTATCTGCCTGGCAAGTAGATTTCAGAAAATTCGGTGTGAATGAATCATTATCCGTTGATAGTATTTCAAATGATACAACAATTCTCGGATTAGTGTGCAACGACCTGGATGAAATTATGCATGGTTCAATTCTTGGCAATAGTCAATTAAAAACATCTACAGAGCAATGGATAATGAAATCCAAAATTGTTCACTCCATATCTGAACTCAAGGCAAAAGGTTTTCAGATTTACATCACGGCAGATCATGGCAATGTCGAAGCTATTGGACTTAAAAATTTAACGCTTAAAGAAAAGGTGGGTGCTTTAAGTCGTGGAAAAAGACATTTGCATTTCACCAATGAAACATTATTGGAAAACTTTTTAGCACAGAACCCAAATTTGCTTTTGGGTAAAAAAGGTCTTTCAGTTTATCTAAAACAGCAGGAAGCATTTACAACAGAGAATAGCCAGGTAATAACGCATGGCGGTTCTCATTTATGGGAAGTAATAGTACCTTTTATAAGTATCAATGAACAGTAAAGGAAAATATATAGGATTAAATCAGCGTATCCCATTTGATGTATTGGATGCAGCCATTCATTTCTATTTAATGAATGGTGTAATTGATAAGGAATACATTTTTCAAAGGATGCAGGAATTTACATCCGGAGCTAATAGAGCTAATAAAGCAGCAGGGTATGTTGTTCAAATTCTAACCCGTCAAGTACAGTTATTAAATCAATTGAAGAAGGTAATAAAAGAAATACCTTTTAATTCTTTAAGAGTTGACGATAGAAAAGCATTTTGTTTATGCGTAATCAGTTTAACATATCCAATTACTTATGATTTATTGGTTGCATTGGCTCAGGGTTTCAAAGTTCAAAGCCAGATTAATAAGAAATTTATCAGTGAGAAAGTGAAAACAATATATGGCAGCAACCGTACAGTAGATGTTGCCATTGATGCTTTGCTTCCAATGATTATTGAATTGAATACAATCAAACGGGATAAGGTCAGCCTGTATTCACTGGCGAATAAGATCGTTATCACAAATAAATTTGTTACCGAGTTAATAATCTATAGTGACATAAAATTATCAGGCTCTAAGTCCATTTTAATTGATGATTTAAATTATAAGCCCTGGTATTCTTATTTTGAAATTTCAGTAGTAATATCGGATCACTTCAACTACTTGATTTCAAAGAAAGATAGTGCAGTGGGTAAAGGGTATCTGACAATTACTGGATAATGTAAAATTAGATTGCATGATGAGCCTTATAAAACAAACTATAAAATGAACCACTACAATTAGACAGTATGGAAGCGCAAAACTTATTCTTCAACATCTTAACCTTTGATTGGCCAACGGCCAAAGCAAACTTCTATTTCGCATTAGAAGAAACAGGTCATTGCCAGAAAATACACAAATCAATCTTTCCGCATAATATTGAAAGCATCTTTCCAGGCATTACAACCAACGGCACAGAATGTATTTATACAACATTCACCGGTGAAAGAGAAGGTTTTCAATCAATGGAGATTGATATACCAAAAGAGAATCCTGCATTTGTTAAGCGATATTACGACCGGCAGATAAATTATTATTTCCGGGTCATTAAAGAACAAATTGTAAAAGTTGGTTTCATAAAAGAAAATCAGGTGTGGCTGCCGATTGCACCACTGACTCCAACCAATGAAAAATCTATTCCCAGTCCTTTTGATTTCTATGAGAAGTATTCATTAAAAGTGCAAATTTGTTCAGTATCGAAATACCCGGAAATTCAACTTTCTTATGATGGCAAATCAAAAGTT
>JANPNY010000443.1:0-2877 GCA_031427745.1 Chitinophagaceae bacterium
TTTTCTCCAGATTTGCCCTTTGCTTTCAACACAGTTTTGGAAGGCGGTGTGGCTTCCGGAATTAAAATAAAATCAGCGGCTATTGATATAAAAAACCCTGTAAATAATTGCGGCGACGAGGGCACCCAAAACAAAAGTATCCTGGCAATTTTTTTATTGGGATTTTTGGGTGGATTAATTGCGCTGGTAACACCCTGTGTTTTTCCGATGATACCAGTTACAGTAACCTTTTTCACTAAAAAATCGCAGAGCAGGAGTAAAGGCATTTCAAATGCAATATTTTATGGCCTATTTATCTTTCTTATTTATGTAGCCATTACCATTCCGTTTCATATTGCCAGCAAAACCATCAGCCCCGAGATATTTAATAATATCTCTACAAATGTTTGGCTCAACCTTATCTTCTTTGCTGTATTTGTTTTATTTGCCTTGTCATTTTTTGGTTTATTCGAAATTGTGTTACCGTCTTCAATTGCCAATAAAGCAGATTCAAAATCGGGCTTAGGTAACGTGGCTGGTATATTTTTTATGGCGGGCACACTGGCTATTGTATCCTTTTCCTGCACAGGCCCTTTGCTGGGAACTTTATTGGCAAACGTGGCAAATGAAGGGCCATGGCCGCTTACAGCGGGAGCAGCCGGCTTTGGATTAGCATTGGGTTTGCCCTTTGCTTTATTTGCTATGTTTCCCAACTGGTTGCAATCATTGCCAAAATCCGGCGGCTGGATGACGGATGTAAAAGTGGTGCTTGGCTTTGTTGAGCTTGCCCTGGCAGTAAAATTTTTGGCCAATGCAGATAATGTGGAGCAATGGGGTATTTTAAAAAGAGAAATATTTGTCGGGCTGTGGATTGTGATTGGTGCAATGATCGTGTTGTATTTAGCTGGCTGGTTAAAAATTGGTCATGGTAGCCCGGTAAAGAAATTTTCAAAAATCCGCATAGCTTTTATTGTTTTATTTGCTGCCACAACGTTGTATTTAATTCCCGGTATTACTAATACCCGTGCAGCAAGTTTGGGGCTGATGAGTGGCTTTCCGCCACCGCTATCTTACAGTATTTACAAACACCATGTGTTAATTACCGAAGGCATTAAGCCATTGCACAATGAATATGAAAAAGCGCTGGCGCAGGCAAAGGCAGAAAATAAACCTTTGTTGATTGACTTTACCGGCTGGGCTTGTGTAAACTGCCGCCGTATGGAAGAAAAAGTGTGGACCAACAAAGAAGTAGATAGCCTTATGCGCACAAAATTTGTAGTTGTTTCTTTATACGTAGATGAAAAAACAAAACTCCCATCTACAGAGCAAACAGTGTACAAAACCAGCAGTGGTAACAACAAACCTATTTTGTCGGTGGGGGATAAATGGGCAACTTTTCAAACAGAAAATTTTAATGCTACTTCGCAACCACAATATGCTATCATCAATGCAGATGAAATTGCCTTAACCAAAACAAAATTTTATACACCAGAGCCTACAGAATTTGCCAATTGGTTAAAGTGTGGATTAGAAGCATTTGACAAAACCAAAAAATAAACGCTGGTAGTGTTCATGTAAAAAAGTAAGTGCAAAAATAAACCCTCCGCAATTGGAGGGTTTAGTGTTTTAAGACACTTCATATTTAATGAAAGTGCTTTCAGGGGGTTTTGTAAAAGTTTAGGTCTATAATGCTATTTGTTTTTCTACCATCATTTTGCGCATGTTGATAAGGCCATACCTCATTCTGCCCAAAGCAGTGTTGATGCTGCAATTGGTAAGTTCTGCAATTTCTTTAAAACTTAAATCTGCGTAATGGCGCATAATAATCACTTCACGCTGGTCTTCCGGAAGCAAGTCAATCATTCTGCGTACACGATCGTGGCTTTGACTTTGCATCATCTTTGTTTCTGCACTTGGCTCGCTAAAGTTCAGTACTTCAAAAATGTCACGGTCATCACTTGTTTTAATGCTTGGGCTACGTTTTACTTTTCTAAAATGATCTACACACATATTGTGTGCAATACGCAGTGCCCAGGGTAAAAATTTTCCTTCATCTGTATACCGACCACCTTTTAGTGTGTCTATGATACGGATAAATACATCCTGGAAAAGATCTTCCGCTAAATATTTGTCTTTTACCAACAAATAAATGGATGTGTAGATTCTGTCTTTGTAACGGGTTACCAAAGTGGAAAGGGCGTCGGAGTTTCCATCAATGTACTGGTGTACCAACTGCTGATCAGTTGCGCTGGTTAGGCATTTCATAATTTTTTCGGTTTAGGTTTGTTATAGATTTGGATAGATTTACCAATAAAAAATTTGGAGAGAAGGTAGCGGATAAGCCTTGGAGACAGGCCTTTTAGCGTTTCACTTTAATCAGATATTGGTTTGATAAAAGTAGCAGTATTTTGTTTTGCACCAAATTTATTTTAACACTATTTTACAATAATCGAAAAATAGAGTACTAGTGCTTTGATAACTGCTGAAACTACGGTACTTATTCACGTAGAAATACGGAGTAGTTTTTCTTTTTCCCCGTTTTAAACTTGTTGGGCGGTATTTTTGTAGTTAATATTATTATGGCAACTAAAGCGATCGGTAAAACTAAAAAAGATAAATCTACTCCATCTGTACAAGGCATATATATAAAAGGGGCAAGAGTTCACAACTTAAAAAATGTTACAGTTACTATTCCCCGCAACAAGCTGGTAGTTGTTACAGGTGTATCCGGCTCAGGCAAATCTTCCTTAACTATTGATACCTTATTTGCAGAAGGACAGCGTCGCTATGCAGAAAGTTTGAGTGCGTATGCCAGGCAGTTTATGCAGCGCATGAACAAGCCGGATGTAGATTATATTAAAGGCTTATGCCCCGCCATCGCAATTGAGCAAAAGGTAA
>JANPNY010000444.1:0-4247 GCA_031427745.1 Chitinophagaceae bacterium
ATTTTAGCAACCCATGTGTATGGCAACCCCTGTGATATAGCCGCTATTGAAAAAATAGCTCAAAAACACCAACTGAAAGTAATTTATGATGCAGCACATTGTTTTGGAACCCAATACAAAGGACGGTCTGTATTTGAATATGGAGATATAAGTACCACCAGTTTTCACTCTACCAAATTGTTTCATACCATTGAAGGGGGTGCCGTATTCACAAAGGATCCAGAACTGCTGAAAAAGATGGCCTATATGCGCAATTTTGGACACGATGGACCGGAAAGGTTTGCAGAGATCGGCATCAATGGAAAAAATTCGGAGTTCCATGCAGCGATGGGCTTAGCTAATCTGCAGTATATAGATAAAATACTGAAAAGCCGAAAAGAGCAGAGCGATCATTATGACCAGGCATTGATTAACCTGGATAAAAAGAAAATTAAAATAAGTGAGGAAGCCCAATTCAATTATGCCTATTATCCCATTGTTTTACCTACAGCGGAAATTACGGTAAAGTTTATTGAAGAATTGAACAGGAACTTGATATATCCCAGGCGTTATTTCCATCCTTCATTGAATTCATTGCCTTATGTGCAACCTGCGGTAGTAGGTGTAAGTGAAGATATTAGTCAGCGGGTAATTTGTTTACCGCTTTACCATACACTGACAAGAGAGGAAATTTATATGATAGCAAGACTATTGTTAAGAATTCAAAATAACTAAATGGCGTTTATTCCAAGAGACCAACTGCTTAGGATGAATTTTAAATCGCTGGGAGCCGAAGTACTTATTTCGGATAAAGCCAGTATTTACAGTCCGTCCACTATCTCAATCGGAAACAATGTAAGGATTGATGATTTTTGCCTTCTCTCTGGCGAAATCAGTCTAGGCAGTTACATTCATATTGCTGCCTACACAGCATTATATGGTAAACTTGGCATTGTAATGGAAGATTATACAGGACTTTCGCCACGCTGTACTTTATTTAGTGCAAGCGACGATTTTGGCGGTAATTTTCTGATTAGCCCTATGGTTCCCGAAAAATTCACCCATGTAACCGGGGGACAAATCGTACTTAAAAAATTCTGCCAGGTAGGCGCCAATACTGTAATTCTACCAGCTGTAACGTTAAATGAGGGAGTGGCAGTTGGTGCCATGAGCCTTGTTAAAAAAGACCTGGAAGCATGGAGCATATATGCGGGCAGCCCACTTCGCTATATTAAAAAAAGAGAGAGGGGTTTGCTGAATTTTTATGCGCAGCAATAAAAATGTTATCTATATTTTGATAGATTTAAACAGTGACTTTCCGAAACTGCCGGGTTGATCACTTTTGTTTCAATGAATAATCCCGTATTAATTATAGTTTATAACCGGCTGCAACACCTGCAACAATGTATTGATAGCCTGGCTAATTGCGACCTGGCAGATGATACAGTTGTATATATTTCTTCCGATGCCCCCTACACTGATGCGCATTCAACGCAAATTCAAGCTATACGGGAATATATTTTATCCATTCGCCGGTTTAAACAGGTAATACCTGTTTTCCATAATACCAACAAAGGACTTGTAAAAGCCATTCATGATAGTGTATCGGTGATTTTTAAAGAATATGATGCGCTTATCTTCATGGAAGATGACAACATCGTATCTCCTGATTTTTTGACTTACATGAATGCGGGCTTATATTTTTATACGGATAACCCAAGGGTAATTTCGGTTTCCGGCTTCTCTCAATCTATATTTTTTGAAGAGGAGCCATTAAAAATCAACCAAACCTATTTTACGCACCGGCACTGTCCCTGGGGTTTCGGTATCTGGAAAGATAAATATTTATACGACCACCAATACAGTATAGAAGATGTAAGAAAGGACTTGAAAGATAAAAAATTTATTGAAACGTTAAATGGTATTGGAATTGATTTACTTCCTTCCTTTAAGCACCTTATCCAACAAGGAAATATGTTAAAGGCCGATTATCTTTTTGTGTACCATATGATAAAAAATGACCTCGTTACAGTGGCTCCCTATTCCACCAAGTCTTTTAATACGGGCAATGACGGCAGCGGAACTAGAACAAAGCATAATAGCAGGTTTGTAAATTTTGATAAAAGCAAGTTGCTTAAAAAAGTTGACTTTATTTTTAATGAGCCGGTGGAACAGCACCTCGATAACAGCTTTAATAAAAGACTAAATAACAATAAAACATCCCGATTAAAACAGCGGCTGGATAAACTTGGATTGCTTAAACTGGGATATGCAGTTCATAGGTTGAAAACGAAATGGAAATAAAAAGTAAGAGGATACTGATTGTGTTACCAAAATTGACTTGTGGTGGCACCGAAAGAACGGCTGCGGAGCTTGCTAATTTTATTGCTGCTACGGGAGGTAGTGTTACTATTTTATTAATGTACCGGGAAGAACTATTCTATTATCTGCACCCAAAGGTAAAATTGATTCAACCAGGCGATGCAAGAAAGAAAATGGGGCGTATTATCTATATCCCCATCCTGATGAATTATCTGCGTAAAAATATAAAGGCAGAGAAACCAGCTGTGATATTTGCACTTGGTTATATTGCCTATACCCTTGGCGCTTCACTTGGTATTAATAGCAGGGTTGTAATCTCAGGCCGAAGTAGCCCTACGAGGGTGCGTTATCCCGGCAGTAAATTATTAAATACTGTTTACCAGTTGGCGCACCGGGCGTTAAAAAAAAGAGTAGACGGAATTATTGCGCAAACCCGTTTTGCAGCTAAGGTTTATGCTTCCAAATATAGTGCGCCCATCCAGGTAATACCCAATTTTTTAAGGAACCTCACAGAACATGAACTACCACGACAAAATTGGATAATCACGGTTGGGCGCTGCACTTTTGAAAAGGGACAACACAGCTTAATTGAAGTTTTTTCCAAACTAAGGGCACCGGGCTGGCAATTGGTAATTGTAGGCGATGGGCCAAAAAGAGATGAACTTGAAAAGCAGGCTGAGGCTCTTGGTGTGAATGAGAGAGTTATTTTTGCCGGCTTTCAACAGGATGTCGACTTGTTTCTTTCGCAAAGTAAAATTTTTGCATTTACCTCTATCATTGAAGGGTTCCCCAATGCATTGATGGAAGCGATGGCGACACCGCTTGCGTGTGTGAGTTTTGATTGCGAAGCAGGTCCGTCAGATTTAATTCAAAATGGTGAGAATGGATTTTTAATTGAAGTGGGCGATATCGATCAAATGGTTGAAAAAATTCAACTATTGATTGATGATGAAAATCTACGGGCATCTATCACCCAACGGGCATCCCTGACAAAAGAGGAATATGCACTTAACAAAATTGTAAACCAATACCTTGATTTTTTTGATCAAATAATATCGCAAAAAATTTCTAAAAGATAATTATCTCACCAAAAACATATTTAAGCAAGAGGATATTTATCGGAGAAATAATTAAAATTATTTTTAAAAATATAAAAAATGATAATTGTAACCGGAGGGCTCGGATTTATCGGAAATGAATTAGTACGTCAATTGAAAAGTGCTGGCGAAGAAATAGCTATCCTGGATAACAGGAACAGGATGGCACCACACATTGATGATATCGCAGATGTACCAGTGTACGAAGTAGATATTGCCGATAAAGAAAAGGTGTTAGCATTATTTGAAGAAATAAAACCAACAACTGTTTATCACCTGGCTGCAATTCATTATATCCCTGAATGCAATGATAATCCGGAAAGAACCTTGCGGGTTAATGTAGAAGGCACAGAAAGCATTTTAAATGCTGCGGCTAAAGTGGGTGTTTCTACATTCATTTATATCTCATCAGGGGCTGTATATGCAGATAGCACAGAATTGTTGACGGAATCATCCCCGGTTGCACCGGTTGATATTTACGGGTGGAGCAAATGGTTTGGCGAGCAATTATGTCATCTTAATAATACCAGTTATGGTACACCTATTATTATATGCAGACTTTTTAATAATTATGGGCCCAGGGAAACCAATATGCATATTATTCCGGAAGTCATCAACCAGCTTAAATCGGGTGATACATTACATTTGGGCAATATCACTACTATCAGAGATTATATACATACAGGTGATTGTGCCAAAGCGTTGATCAAATTAGCTGATAATTGTAAAGAAGGTGTTGCTATTGTAAATGTTGCCCATGGTTGTGGTGCCACGGAGGGTTAGCTGTTTTATCCCTAGAGCCCTGGTACTCACGGGTGAAGTAGGCATGATTTGAGCCCGTACCACCGC
>JANPNY010000445.1:0-1824 GCA_031427745.1 Chitinophagaceae bacterium
GAGCCCTTTATTTTATCTGCGTTGTCTAAAATATTTTCCAATGTTTCATACTCAGCCAGCAACTTGGCAGCCGTTTTTTCGCCAACGCCCTTTATGCCGGGGATATTATCTACGGTATCTCCCATCAACCCTAAAATATCAATTACCTGGCTTACATTTTTAATACCCCATTTTTCACACACTTCTTTTGGCCCCATAATTTCTATACTGCCGCCCTGGTAGGGTGGTTTGTAGATTTTAATTTTTTCGGTTACCAGCTGGCCATAGTCTTTATCGGGTGTAACCATAAAAACTTCGTAGCCTTCTTTTTCCGCCTGCTTGGCGAGGGCACCAATTACATCATCTGCTTCAAAACCATCAATGGCTACCACCGGAATATTCATCGCTTCGATGATGCGTTTGATATCGGGTACAGCTGCTAAAATGTCTTCCGGGGTTTCCTGCCGGTTGGCTTTGTAATCTGCAAAATCTGTGTGGCGTTCTGTTGGGGCATGCGTATCAAAACACACGGCCATATGGGTGGGCTTTTGGTTGTTGATTAAATCGACCAGTGTATTGGTAAACCCAAACTGGGCGTTGGTATTACGGCCTTTGCTGGTGATACGTGGATTGCGTATCAGCGCATAATATGCCCTGAACACCAGGGCAAAAGCATCGAGGAGAAATAATTTTTTTTGCATGGCGGTAAAAGTAGTTTGTTTATTACAAAATAGTGGAAAATGGGAAGCGGGGAAGTGGATTTTTTTAAGATAAACATTAAGGCATTTTCTTTTTTTAATAGATGCTTTTAGATGGTTTGCCAGGGTTTGCCAGCAACGTTTTCTCAACGAGCAATGAGTGGGGCCGAGGAGGTTGCGCCTCGATAGTTTTTCCGCCATGCACAATTGCGCCAAGCCTGATTATGTTGCTTGAAAAGATATAAAAGTAAAAGTTAATAACAAATGCTCAGCGATGCTTGTCCTGCCCGGATGAAGTTGATAGCGATAAAATGCCCAATGCTCCAACTTCCTGCCAGACTTGAAGTAATGCTAGCAGATGGCGATTATGTAACAGATATTTCAGAAATTTTAGGTATTGGTAAACTATTCAATAAATATTTTACCTTTTCGATATAAGGCTGAAGAGTCTGATGCTTATTGTCGACTGCGAGAAGTACAATAAATTTGAGGTCAAACTTATTTATACTTTGCTGGTTTTTTAAGTTTTTATCTAGTGTCAAAAAAATGTCAAAGCCGCTGAAGGTGGCTAAACCCAGAAGTTCACCATTTTTCTTTCCCAGCCACCCCATGTCCTTAACGGTATGAATCTCGAAATTTACGCCGAAATCATATTTCAACTTGGTCGGAAGATTTTCATCAAGCAAAATTTTCATTCAAAATCTTTTCGGAAGTTAAAGTTTTGCTTGCCATTTCTAAAACTTGAATAGCAAAATCTTTTTTGACAGAGGGGAAATTATCTAAAAATTCATCCAAGGTCTCCCCTGTTTCGATGTAGTCAAATAATGATTGAATAGGAACCCGTGTCCCGGTAAAAACAGGAGTACCGCCCATTGTTTCTGGATCTATATTTATTGGGCCGTAGTTCATAAAATAATTTTTAATAAAGTTACTAATAATCACTTGCAATATTAGGAAAAGGGGTGCCAATTTTGCTTTCCGGTAACGGCCAGGGCTCGCTGCAAGGCTGGCATTCATTACTCGTCCTGCCCCGAATCGATGATGATTAAAAATATTAAAAGTAAAAAGAAAGAACTAAAAGACCAACAGAAGTATTCCGTCCAACCCTAACCAAAGTAAGCAACGCAACGTCCTCGGCTCTGCTTAA
>JANPNY010000446.1:0-5051 GCA_031427745.1 Chitinophagaceae bacterium
CAATCTCTTCGTCTTTTTTTTCTTCAGGTGGTTTCGGATAATCTCCTTTAATCACCTCTTCAAATTCTTTTTCATCTTTTTTATTCCGTACCACCAAAAAGATAATTAATGCAATAACTGCGATGCCAAAAATGACTAGTATTGTCCAGTTCATATTGAAAGATTTTGAGTTAAAGTTACTGCAGTTTCCACTTTTCGTATGTTAAGTTTGCTACAGGGTTTAAAATCACTGCAGAGTTATGGTATTGAGCAAATGTCCCTGGAAGCCACACATGTTTTTTTTGCAACAATTATTGTTGTAAACATAAAAAAGGGGCAATAAAATATCGCCCCTATTATGATTGCCTTTTTGTATTCTTTACTTATGTTTAAACAAGTAAAATACACCTACCTGGAATCCTCTGTTGGTAGATTTTACAGAACTGTTGTCATTGATATTGCTAAGACCAAGATTGTACCTTGCGTCTATACCGAAATTTGTAGATGGGTTAACATAGCCAATGCCTGCACCTAAGCCTACATCAACTTTCTTATAACTGTCTTTAACTTCAATAGTTGAATTAGGCTTTTTCATTTTGGCATTTACCAAAAAACCAACTTGCGGACCTGCTTGTAAACGGAATCCATTGTCGAACATATATTGAAGTAACAAGGGCACATTGATATAACCTAATTGTATTTTTGTTTCAACACCTCCATCGGAAAATTTTGCACCCTGTGCAGAATATACTAACTCCGGTTGCAATGCCAGTTGTTTTGCAAGATGGATATGACCGACTAGACCAAGATTAAAACCAAGTAGGTTGTCATATTTCTGGCCATTACTGTTATTGATATTGTAGATGTTTAAACCACCTTTAACACCAACGTTAACGTTTTGGGCTTCGGCTGTTGCCGTCATAAGGATTGCAGCAATTGCTACATTTAAATAAAGTTTCATAATAAGTTATTTTAATTTAATGAATGTTACTATTGCCGTCCATTTTTTATATGGGATTTAGGCTTCACCCTACCACATTGCAAATTCACGCCCAGCATTCTTCTTTTTTAGTAAGAAACATTTAATATCACATTATAAAATTTACTCAACCATAAATTTTTATATGATGCTACAATGATGTATAAATAGGATTTGGCCGGTGTAGGCATAGTGATTGTTGACCATTGTAGGTAGCGATATTCTTTTTGTATCTGAAAAAAAATCGGGAATGTTATTGAGTATCAGCGTATCATCATTTGTTCTTTAACAAATTCTTAGAAAAACTGTGTGGCGATCTGTTGAAGGGAATATATCGGTTGGGCATTTTTGTACCCACTTTATTCTACATTTTTCCCATCTAACTGATAAGAAAAGTTCGGTCATGGAGTAGTAAATATTTCTTGCCAGCCTTTCGGCCGATGTTTAATTCTATTGGCAATCACAAGAGGGGGGATTGTTTGGGTTGATCTATTACAAAACTTTCTTACCTGCTTGCCGTTTCGGCATCCAATACTTCCACTGTTTTTAGGTAATAGGAAAATGCTTCTGCCGGTGATTCACCAATGCATACGACACCAATTTTGCCATATTGAGATAGTGCGCCAATCATATGAAACATTACGCCTTTTTGCGTAACTCCGTCAAAATGTAATCCATGAAACATGGCAATCTCAATCAGGTCTCTCGGCGTAAGCCCTTTGTATGCATCATTTTGTAAATTATCCGAAGCATAATAATAGCGGTGTTGTTTGGCGGGTGTTTCAAAAATACCACTTGACTCATTATAGTGGCCGTGGGTTAAAAGCTGCATCATCAGGAAGGGGTGGGTTGTTCCACCCTTGCGGAGGTTTATTTCAATAGCATAATGTTTCCAGTTTTCATTTTCTTTTACTGAAATAAAATCAATACTGAAGCGTCCCTGCACACCTTCTTTTTTTAATGCGTGGGCAATGGTTTTTGCTAATTCACCAATTTGAATTCTATAGTTTTCATTTGCGGGAAAATGAGCGCCCAGGAATACCTGCTGAGATTCACCTCCCAAAACCTGGTCGTGAGTTGAAATTAAATCTACTTCCTCCAATGGGTTTATCCTGCATTGTGCAGATGGAGAGGCTTTTGTTTCACCGTCTATAAATGCCTCTACAATACCTCCCATCTGTGCAAACTTTTCCAGGAAGTCGGTTGTGCTTAAGTCATTGGCAACAGGAATTATCTCTTTGTACAGGTTTTGATGAATCCAGTCGTATAGTTCTCTTTTATTTTCCAGCTGTGGGTATTTTATAATTGCATTACCATCCCCGGAAAATCCATCATTCATTTTTATTACAGCCTTTTTCAATTCGGGATACATATCTTTTAATGCAGCAACAGCATGTACAATATCTTCGTAACTGTACAGGTTTTCAGCACCAGGCGGCATTGGTATCCCGGCTTTTAAAAACAGTCGCCTGCTGCCGCTTTTAGTACCCAGGTATATTAGGGACGGATCACAGCCATAAATGGGTACACCAAGCATTACTGATAAAGTCCTTTCAAAATGTGTAGTATTAAAACAAGCAATATGAGCAACATGCCCCGGCGGAATACTTTGTTTGATGCGTTTCATCAAACGTTTTCTTTGCAGAATTTTTTCTGTAAGCGAAATGAATGATGCATCGTAACAACTCAGTAATGTTAATCGCTCTCTTGCATGAAAACCTGTAATGCCCGGTAACAGGTGTAGATAGTAATCTATAATGATGGGGTCAATTGGCATGCTGCTTACGTAGGTAATATGTGTGCACGGCATTCGTAGCAGCATTAGCAAACACAGCAGCCTTTCTTCGTAATACATTGACCCGGTTATTTTTGAAAGAACTTCCTGGTCGAGCGTCAAACTAGGAATAACAATAATAGTTTTGGAGGCAAGGTTGTCTGGAAAAAATAATTCAAATTGGGCTGAAAACGTTTTTTGTATTTTGTCAAATTGCTCTAATTCTTCAGCAGAACCAGGTACTGGCTGTTGACTGGCAAAATAATAAAATGATAAACTCTTTAAGTCGGAATTTATTCCAAAACTGTTCATTTTAGCAAATAAATTTTGCCACAAGATGCTTAAAAATTTTATATAAAAAACTGAGGTTTATCATACCAATGGTAGGTTTTCGTCATCTTTTTCTGTATATTTTTTACAACTAACAAATCATTTTACTAAATGCATATTGACTCCCGGGAATTGCCGGTTTAAAACAAAAGATAAAAAGGCTGAAGTAAAATTTAAAAGAAAGAAATTGAATTGAAAGACCTGAAAAATAAAAAAGATGGCGGATTTTACTCAGTATAACTCATGTTTTCCTACGGTGCTAAAGTACATTGTTTTGAAATTTTTGAAAGTTACCAGCATTTTTTATTTCAATAAACGAAACTTGGTTATAAAAATAAAGCAGGTATCAAATAGTTGTTATTGATTACCTGCTTTATAAGGTTGTTTTGTTTTATGTTTTAGTCGGAATAATTAAAACTGGTATGCTGCTATGGTGCAATACTTTTTCCGTCACACTACCCATTAATATTTTTTCAAGGCCGCTCCTGCTGTGGGATCCCATTACAATAATATCGATTTCCATTTCTTTAGCCACTTTTACAATGGAATCCGCAGAATCGCCCTCTTCGGTTACCAAAACAATACTTTCATTTTTTAAATGAGTTCTTGTATTTTCAAGAAAATTAATGGCTGCGGTTTTTAATGCCATATAATCCGGAACCTGGGTAACATCCGGCATGCCAAAACCACCGAAACCCATGATGGGAGAATATTCCAGCGAGGAGTAATAGACTGCATCTTCAATTACATGAAGCAATATAATTTCCGCATTCATTGCTTTGCCAAGTTCGTAACCTGCTTCAGCAACTTTCTGTGCGCTGGGATCGTAGTCGAGTGTTATTAGTATCTTTTTCATTATATAAATTTAATCAGCTTGCTTGATCTTTATTTTTAAATTAGTAATAAATGCTTTGTATTTTTTGTAATAATCTTGTTTTATTCACTGTGCTTAAATAAAGCAGTTTTTATTTTACACACTCCCTGCAAACAGCAAAAAAATCGTACAGTCTTAAAAAAAATAGGGGCCCGAATGAAAATCCAGCCCCGTTTTTTTTAATCCAATATCCTATGAAAAACCTACTACAAAGGAATGCATTTTTAAGGGACCATTGTTGTAAGAAAATTGTTATGGTTTACATAAATCCCACATCGTCAAAATCAGTATATATAAGCTTGCATGGTTAAATATTATTAAGCCCGATAACAAAGATGCAGCCCCTTTAAACATTTATCTAACACAGGCTTTGTAATTTTTATTATTAGGTAAAACACAGATGTTAGTCTGACAAAATTGATTTGTTCAGGTAACTGAAAATAAACCACCATCAATAAGCCTAAGTAGTTAAAAAGCCCTGATAAAGCTTGTTGGCAATTGGTGATGCAGCAGTTATAACTATCAAAACGAGTGCAGGCAGCGTGAAAACCTAAGTAAATTTTATATTTGAAATACTGCTGAGGTTGTTGCAGAAAAATAAATAGGATTGCCGGTTAAAAGCAATCCTATTCTATTTGCAGCAAAATAAAATTATCCTATTGTGGGTGTATTTAATTCCGCCAGTGACGTTTCAATTTGTTGAGCGGTAACTTCAAAATCAACCAGCTTTCCGGCAAAATATTGTTCGTAACTGCCCATGTCAAAATGGCCATGTCCACATAAATTAAACAGGATAGTTTTGGAACTACCTTCTTCCTTACAAATATTTGCCTGGCGAATAACTTCTGCAATAGCATGATTGGCTTCCGGTGCAGGAATGATGCCTTCCGTTCTTGCAAACAAAACACCGGCTTCAAAACATTCAATCTGGTTGATGGCAGTTGCTTCAATAATTTTATCGTTCAGTAACTGGCTAACAATAGCGCCGGCACCATGATAGCGCAAGCCGCCGGCATGTATGGGGGATGGAACAAAGTTATGCCCCAGGGTGTACATGGGTATTAACGGCGTCATACCAATTGTATCTCCAAAATCGTAACGGAATTGTCCACGGG
>JANPNY010000447.1:0-4429 GCA_031427745.1 Chitinophagaceae bacterium
ACCAAACGTGGACCATTGTTTTTAGCAGATACCACCATCAACTTTAACCCAACTGCAGAAGAACTGGCAGAGATAACGCTGCTGGTAGCAAAAGAAGTTAAGCAATTCAATATTAAGCCACGCATTGCAATGCTTTCCTACAGCAACTTTGGCAGCAGTGATGGAGAAGAAGCCAAAATGGTTCGCAGGGCAAGGGCCATCGTAAAAGCAAAAGATCCGGAATTAATTTGTGATGGTGAAGTGCAGGGTATTTTAGCCTTTAATAAAGAAATTTTAAAAGATAATTATCCGTTTACTGAATTGCTGGATGGTGAAGTGAATACGCTTATCTTTCCTAATTTATCAGCAGGAAATATAGCCTACAACCTGCTGCAGGAAGTGAGTGGTGCCGATTCTATCGGGCCAATTTTATTGGGCTTAAACAAACCGGTGCATGTACTGCAATTAGGCAGTTCGGTAAGGTCTATTTTTAATATGGTGCTGATAGCAGTGGTTGATGCACAATTAAAATCAACCACCGACACAAAGGAAGCCATTGCAAAAAGCAAATGGTGGAAAGGCTTTAAAAATACCTCTCATGATATGTAAGTTTTATGCAACAACAAAACGACCATATCAGTAAAAGAAAAATCACTTATGCTGTAAGCAAACCTTTTAAGAAATACCTGAAAAGGTATTTCAGGGAGTTGTCGTTGCCGGTGAGTTACAATACACTCAAACATTTTAGTTTTGGAATACCTGTTTTAGACAAAGAGGGTAAAGACACTTTTTGGGAAACTGTTTTTTATAATCCCACCTTAACAGATGAGATACATGCAGCGCTTAAAAGGGTGTACACGTTGCTAAAATCAAGCGGCCACACACAGGCCGAAGAGCACCTGCATATTGAGCGGATAGACTATTGCCTGTTCGGTAATTCCAAGCCATTCAGGATAAAAATAGTGAACAACTACAATGAGGTGTACGATTATTTCTACATCAAAGTAGCAGACTCTTCCAGAATTTTTGGGATGGAGCTGGAACATTTATTATCGCCGTACAGTATCAATTTTTTGATCGATGATAACACATTGGCAGAGGAACATATCTCCGGAGTACCCGGCGATATGTTTATAAAACAGTATCTCAACAGGCCGGAGTACAATCCAAAAAAAATTGCCAAAGAGTTTGTAAAATTCAATGAACGCTGCTTTCTCCGCCTGCTGGGCGATATGCGGAGTTACAACTTTGTGTTTGATATCACCCAGGATTTTGATGATATACAATTTCGTATCCGTGCCATCGATTTTGACCAGCAAAGCTATGAGGGTAGCAAAAATATTTACCTGCCCCAGTTTTTTAAAGAAAATAAAGTATTGGTAGAACTGGTGCAGGAGTACCTGAATCCAAACGTGATTAAACAATACCAGCAGGAGGAAAGATCCCAGATTATTTTAAGGGTTAAGGCTCAACGGCAACGCCTTCGGGACTTAAGGGTTGCAGCGGCAGACGAAAGCTTATCAACACCCGAAAAAATTAATCAACTGGCAAATGAATTATCACATTATCATAACGGTGAGCCTTCATTTTTAAAGTGCAGCACCATGCCGCAACTGATGTACCAGCACCTGAAAGCTTTTTTATTGGCAGACAGGCAAAAAGCCAGCAGGTAAACGGATGCGGTAGTAGGAGAGGTGACTAAATAGATAACCCCCAATTTTTCAATACATTTGTTTTATGAGTTTTTTTACACATTTCGGGCGCTACCTGCTCATGATTAAAGGCATGTTTACCAAACCGGAAAACGGAAAAATGTACTGGAAAGAATTTATGCACCAATGTAATGATATTGGTATTGGTTCATTAGGTATTGTCTCCATCATCTCCGTTTTTATCGGGGCAGTAAGTGCTGTGCAAACTGCTTACCAGTTGGTGAGTCCCATCATTCCGCTTACTACCATTGCAACCATAGTAAGAGATACGGTTATTCTCGAATTTGCACCTACGCTGGTTTGTATTGTACTGGCCGGGGTAATAGGCAGTAAAATTGCCAGCGAACTTGGCAATATGAGGGTGAGCGAACAAATAGATGCTTTGGAAATTATGGGTATTAATACAAAAGCTTACCTGGTAATGCCTAAAATAGCTGCCGCACTCGTTACCATTCCATTGCTGGTAGTAATAGCCATGGTACTTGGTATTTGGGGTGGAAGAATGGCTGGCACTGCATCTAACATCCTTAGTGCAGAAACTTTCGATAAAGGATTGGTCATGAACTTTACCCCTTACAATGTAACATTTGCGCTTATAAAATCTTACACATTTGCCTTTATCATCAGCAGCATACCTGCTTATTATGGTTACTATGTAAAAGGTGGTGCCCTCGAAATTGGAAAAAGCAGCACCAAAAGTGTAGTGGTAAGTTGTGTCATGTTGCTATTTGCAGATTATGTTCTTTCCCAATTACTATTAAACCCTGCCACTTAATAACATGATTGAATTTAAAAATATTGAGAAAGCTTTTGGCGATAATTTAGTGCTTAAAGATGTTAGCCATTTAATGGAAACAGGCAAGTGTAATTTGATCATTGGCACTAGTGGAAGTGGCAAAACAGTATTGCAAAAATGCCTGGTAGGTTTATTTGAACCCGATCAAGGCGAAATTATTTATGATGGCATCAGCTTTACAGACATGAACCAGGATAGCCGGAAAGAACTGCGGCAGCAAATTGGTATGCTGTTCCAGGGCTCTGCCTTATTCGATAGTAAAACGGTGGAGGAAAATGTAATGTTTCCATTAGATATGTTTACGCACCAAACGCCCCAGGAAAAACTGAAACGGGTAAATGAAGTGCTGGATAGGGTTAACCTGGTGGATGTTAATGCAAAATTTCCTGCAGAAATAAGTGGTGGCATGAAAAAACGGGTGGGCATTGCAAGGGCAATTGTACTAAATCCAAAATATTTATTTTGCGATGAGCCCAACTCCGGGCTCGATCCGCAAACAAGCATGGTGATAGATAAACTCATTTACGACATCACCAAAGAATTCAACATGACCACCGTTATTAATACGCATGACATGACATGAACAGTGTAATGGAAATTGGTGAAAATATTTTATACATGTACCAGGGCCAAAAAGAATGGAGCGGTAACAATAAAGAAATTATTTTTTCAAAAAATGAGCGCCTCAATGCCTTCATTTTTGCATCTGAATTTTTAAAAGACGCCAAGGATATGCGGATGCTGGAAGCCAAAGGAAAAATTGCCAACGACAGGGATATGGACCAGATGCTGAAATGATGGGAAATGTAAAATGAAGGGAAAAAATAAAAAAACATCAATTGACGTATAACCTAAATTTTACTCAATTTTTGGGTACAAGCTAAAACACTTTGTGCAGCTTCATTGGCGACGCTCCGTTCGTCTTTATATCTTTATTCAACCTCCCCCAAACAATCACAAAAAAGCACTTTATTAAAAAATAAAAATAAATTTGAAATTTTCACCCGCATTCATTTACTTTGTTATTCAAAGTGCTTTTTATGAGTAATAACTTAAAAGAACAAACCGACCAACTGCAACTCATCCGGCAGATGATGGAACAAAGCAGCCGGTTTATTAGCCTTAGTGGCCTTAGTGGCATTGCCGCCGGAACATGCGCTTTGGCAGGAGCCTATTTTGCCAGTGGCGTTATTAACCGAAGCGCAGGCAAATCTTTAAAGGAATTGGATACCCATATTTACAATGGCAACCTCCATCTAAGAGACTATATGGGTAATAGCCTTTTCCAGATTGCCCTTGTTACTTTGGTGGCAGCATTTGTTTTATCTGTAATTTTTACCTGGCTTAGAAGCAAGAAAACCAATACCGAAATTTGGGGTAGTACCTCCAAAAGATTATTGATAAATGTGGGTATTCCAATGGTTGCCGGTGGTCTTTATATTCTTAAACTAATTGAGCATGGCAGCTTTGGATTAATAGCACCCGGCTGCCTGATTTTTTATGGTCTTGCGTTGGTAAATGGTTCCAAATACACCTTGGGAGAAGTAAGGTATCTTGGGTACGGTCAAATTATACTGGGCATCATCAATCTTTGGTATACCGGCTATGGACTTTACTTTTGGGCTGCAGGCTTTGGTGTACTCCATATTGTTTATGGTGCTATTATGTGGAATAAATACGAAAGAAAATAACGAGACAAACAACTGGAATAACGATGTATTTTAAATTAGAAAATAAACCGTAAGGCAGCTTGTAAATTTTTAAATGAAATTATTTAATATCAATAGTAGATGCACAATAGCAGCTACTTCAACAACACTTCTTCAACAATACAATGAACCCGATAGCACATTTAAATAAAAGTTTTGATAACCGCATCCGCCTGGGCATTATGAGTGCCCTGATGGTGAATGCATCTATTAATTTCAACGACTTAAAAGAG
>JANPNY010000448.1:0-4148 GCA_031427745.1 Chitinophagaceae bacterium
ATACGCATTTTATCTGTTATGCTACAGGCGACAGCCCTTACGGGCCTTTTATTTACCAGGGGAAAATTCTTAATCCCGTGCTTGGCTGGACAACACATCACTCCATCTGTGAATTTGAAGGCAAATGGTATCTTTTTTACCATGACTCCAGTTTATCCGGCGGCGTTACTCATTTGCGTTCGATAAAGGTTACTGAAATTACTTATGATGCTGTTGGCACCATCCAATTGATTGAACCATACAGAAAAAACCAATAGGATTTTGGGAGATTCTTTCAAAATATTAATATGTCTTGTTAAAAACAACTTGAAAATAATTTAAACAGGATTTAATTAAAAAGGGTCTATTATTTTTTAATTGGCTTTTTTATTGGTGTTGAAATACCCGATTTAAATACCAAAAGAAAAACCGTTTTCTATTAAGTTGTCATATACTTTCTTATCAAATTTATATAACTGGGCAGCCCTGTGGCAAACATCCTTTTGTTTTTCACTGGAGGGTACCAGCAAATTCATTTTATTTAGCTTTCTTCTAAAATTGGGCTTATCCAGCTTCTTTTCAAGTATTGCTTCATATAATTCCTGTAACTGCAGCAGGGTAAATTTTTTGGGCAACAAGTTAAAGCCAATGGGTTCGTGCTGAACTCTATGTTGCAAATGAGTGAAACATTTTTTCAAAATTTTATTGTGATCAAAACTCATTTTGGGGATTTTCTTTATATCAAACCAAACTACATCAGACACGGTGGGACCTGCACGTAATTCAAAATTTTCAATATTTACCAAAGCATAGTAACCGACTGTTATAACCCTTTTTATTAAAAATCGATCCACTTCACCAAAAACATAAAACTGCTCCAGGTAAATATTTTTAACTGCAGTTTGTGCTGTCAATATTCTGTAAGCTGCTTTATCAAGACTTTCATTGTATTGTATCCACCCGCCAGGCAATGCCCAATTGCCTTTGGTGATACCCTCGCCATGCTTTACTAATAAAACAGAGAGAGCTGAATTTTTGAATCCAAAAATTACACAGTCGATAGACAATGCATCAATAATTTCATCTGAAAACTTCACAAGAATTTTTTAAAATACTTACAATAATACTCAGTAGCAAATTAGGATTTTTTACACGAATTTATTAATCAAAATCAATAATTTTAAATTTAAGATTTATTTTTTATTTCAACCTAATTCAATGCAATATTAATAAATCACCGCATGCTCATTTCTCTTATTGATCTAACTGATTTATTATATTGACTTCTGTGTAAAACTAAATTTTGGAAGAACAGAAAATTAAAATAACTTGTAGTCTAAATTACTATAAGGATAAAATTATTATAGTAATGAAATTGCCAAACTAATTTTATTAACTATTGCTTATGATGTATTTTGTTAAAATACTTTAAGTAGAAACAGCATGTTTCTATTTTATTCTTTATACAAATAGCTTCTAAGCCAAACCTTTCAGGATTAACGTTACAAAAAGTAATTAATTTTTACGAGGTATTTTGATGGTCAGTGCATTATTTATTTATCATCAAAAGTGCTGGTATTGCTTGTGGATGTAAACTATTTTTTAAAAAAACTATGGATTTTACCAGCCTGTATCATGGCCTTTATCAAATAAAATGATTGGTAAGGGTATTCTGATACGATGAATGAAATACTTTAAGGATGATTTAATTATACAAAAAAACTCCTCGACAATACCCTGTTTCCGGAAGTAAAAATTTGTTGACGTTTTTTGATAAGAACCTTAAAGCCAGCTGATTTTTATAGAGTTGTAAAATTTTAATTAATTGACATATAAAATAATTTCTTATGCGGCCATTTGTTGAAAAATTAAACCTTGCTGAACGAAATTCCTTTTATGCCAGGACACATAATACACCCGATTTTGAAGTAACCTGGCACCAGCACGAAGAGATGGAACTCATTTTATTTAAAGAAGGCAGCGGAACCTCATTTATTGGGAATTATGTTGGTGAGTTTCACAAAGGCGACATCTTTTTTTTAGGGCCAGACTTACCGCACACTTTTCAAAAAACAAATAAAGACTTATTTGTCAGTGCTGTGGTCGTCCAGTTTCAGAAAAATTTTTGGGGAACAAGTTTTATTTCACTACCGGAATGTAAGGCGTTAAAAGAATTATTTGAGGCTTCCGCACACGGTTTAAAAATTACCGGTTCCGCAAAATTGTTACTGTGTGATATTATCAGCCGTCTCGAAAATCTCTCGGGCCTACCCAGGATAATTTGTTTGGCTGAATGCCTGCACCTGATAGAAGAAAACAAGGAATACAAAATTCTCTCCTTTCATGAAACCAAAGAGTTTAATGCCCATAATAAAGAAAGGATTGACAACATTTATCAATATACTATTGAACATTATTATGAACCTATTACACTGGAAAAAGTGGCCAGTATCGCTTCTATGAGTGTTCCTGCATTCTGTAATTATTTTAAGAAAACTACCAGGAAAACCTATATCGAGTTTTTAAACGATGTAAGAATTGATAATGCTTGCAAATTATTAGTAGACACGGAAAAATGTATCACAGATATCTGTTACAACAGCGGCTTTAACACACTGGCAAATTTTAACCGGCAGTTTCATAAGGTAAAACAAATAACTCCATCCCACTATAGGAAATTGTTTCGAAATAATTTAGTAATTCTTTAAAATATTTTCATTGAAAAGGACTATCCTGATTAAGTAAAAAAAGGGCCCGCTATATTAATAGTTGATTGATGATCAACGCACCTATTTTTTTACCACAATCAGCTCCTCTGGTTAAACTTAGCCTGTAGTGAATACCCCCGTACAGCCTGCTGACAGAGCATTCTTCAGAAGCTTGCAGAAATGATTCGAAATGACGTTGCATGTTGATGTACCGCATATCACTAGTATCCTGAAAAGTAAAATGATCACCATACATTTTAGTAAGCACCGTTGCCGCACTCCCGGTAATTGTACTGTGCCCGCTGGTATATTCCGGAAAGGGCGGTGTTTGTAAACACGGCTCCCATTTAGGATCTATCCATTGGTTAATAATGGTGATTGGCCTTACATAGGAATAACGGTACTTGGTATCAAACACACAAATAAAGCCCTCAAATAAAGCGACTGCAGTTAATGCATAAGTTCTTGCAGCTTTTACTGCACTGGCTTTTGTTTGCCTGCATGCAATTGTGGCAATACCCATCCAATGGCCGCCGGGTGTTTGCTTTTTGGTGGCCATCATCATGTGCCCTGTATGCTCCATTACAAATGGATTATCATCCCAAAAATGAGCGATATCTTTTTGTTCCTGCGTAAGGTTTATACCAATGTCATATACTTCCCTGTTCATTTTGTAAAACTCGCTTTCTTTATTTTTATTAAATGGCGGGGGTGGGCCAGGATCGAACTGGTTGGCACTATCCATTACCAACGATTTAATTTGACCCCAGTATGGTTCCACACCATCTAAATAATCGGGAGCTGTTGGTTGCCATTTACAATCCTCTTTACTGCCATAATATTTTTCCAACGCCCGTGTTTTTTTATAATTATCTGATGACATCCTTTCCAATATTTTTTTTGCTATCGTATCGCCAAAATTGATAGAATTACTATATTCCTGATCGCTTAACGCTCCTTTAAATAAGGCATAAGCGGCCGTTTCATATTTTAGAAGGGTATCTTTTGAAAAAGTAAGATTAGCAGCTACACTATAAAAAGCTTTGGTAGCAGCTAGTGTAAAATTGTATTTTTTGCTTTTGTCAGGTTCCGGCATTTTAGGAAAACCTTTCAGCTTTAAAATCAAAGAAGCTTCCGCCGGATCTGCATGGCGAATGGCTTCATGAGCTGCTAATGAGGTATAAGCATATATCCTGGAAGCTGCCGGAGGAGAGAATATATCATAGACAACTAAATCAGTTAAGTTTCTTAGGTTATTGTGCAATATATCTGCAGCATTGGGAAGTTGTAGTTTCTCCTGATTCTTACAACCTTCCAATACAAGAATTAACATTATAATATACAGGGCAAAACTTTTCATATATCTTAATTTTTAACGGTTAGGGTATTTTCAAAAATAACAACTGAAAAAGCTTTCTAATCTCAATTATCTTTATACTATTGTGACATTTCTCCAAATGA
>JANPNY010000449.1:0-3063 GCA_031427745.1 Chitinophagaceae bacterium
AAAATTCTACCACAGGTGTATGGAAATAATAGTTTGAGGATTGGATTTACAGTTGGTTTTTCATTGATGGGTGTGGTGCTTTGGGGAACATTAACCGGATCTATGCTGCCGTTAATTTTAAAAAGATTGGGTGCTGACCCCGCCGTAAGTTCAGCTCCGTTTGTAGCAACATTGGTGGATGTAACAGGATTAGTTATTTATTTTTCCGTAGCATACATTTTTTTACAGGGAATATTACTGTAAGCTGCCGTCTTTCTTTTCTTAAGCAAAGAATTTTAAAAGTAAGCCCTTCACAAAAGGAAAGGCTTACACGTTACAGTTTGGATTTACGGTTGTATAATTTTAAAAATAATTTTTAAAAACAATTCAATCATTATTAAATAGCCTGGTGATTAAAAGGCTGCAACACCATCTCACTCACTACCCCACTATCCGGCTGCTGGCAAAGGAACCAAATGGCTTTGGCCGCTTCTTCGGATTGTACCATTTTTTCTCGTTGAACTTTTAAATCGATGTTATCCCAAAAAGGCGAATCTACACCACCGAGGAAAAGATTGGTGATGCGGATGTCGGTACGTTTTAATTCTTCCCGAATGCTTTGCATCATACCTACCAACCCGTATTTACTGGCGCTGTAAGCCGCTGCACCTGCCATGGGCACTTTACCCAATATGCCTGGAATATTTATGATGAGACCTTTTTTTACTTCTTTCATGGCTGGTAAAAAAGCTTTCACCAATAAAAAGGGAGCATACAAATTAAAATGGATCGTTTTTAAAAATTCGCTTTCATCCAATGTATCCATCGATTTAATAATGCCAATGCCGGCAGCATTTACCAGGATATCAATCGTTACCAATTGTTGAAAATATTTTTCCTTTAGCGTGGCTACTTCAGCCGGTTGAGAAATATCAAGAGCAAATGTTCTGGTTGCCGGCACATTACATTCAGTTGCTACCTGCTGTAGCTTTTCCGCATTTCTGCCAACCAAAAACAAATTGGCACCACTGCCAGCCAGTAATTTAGCAGTGCGGCTGCCAATACCCCCCGTTGCACCTATAAGAAGAACATTTTTATCTTTTAATGTTTTTGCATAAATAAATACTTTTCCAACATAAACAATATAGTGCCACTATTGTTTTAAAAATAAAAATCGAATGGCCACTGCTACTATTATATTTCCTCATCAACTTTTTAAAAATAACCCAGCTGTTGTTACAGGACAAGCCATATATTTAGTAGAAGAATGGTTGTTTTTTAAACAATATAATTTTCACCAGCAAAAATTAGTGCTGCATCGGGCCAGCATGAAACATTACGAAGATTATTTACTGATTCAGCATTTTAAAGTTGAATATATTGATTGCAACAATCCATTAAGCGATGTTAGAAAATTAATTGCTCATCTTGCGCAGCAAAAAAATTACCGAAAATACAAATAGCAGCTGTAGCAGATTACTGGCTGCAAAAAAGAATAGCAAGCAGTTGTACAAAAGTTGGCATTCACTTACAGGTAGCCGCTACACCCAATTTTTAAAATACTCCCGAAGAGGTAAAGCCATTCTTTGATAAAAAGAAAAAATATTTTCAAACAGCTTTTTATACAGACCAACGGGCAAAAAGAAATTTACTGGTAGATGCCGGCGGACAGCCAATTGGCGGTAAATGGCCCTTTGATGAAGACAACCGGTTAAAGTACCCGAAAAATGAAAAGCCGCCTGTGGTAAATGCTGCTACAAAAGATAAGTATGTTGCAGCCGCAGCAAAATATGTAACGCAACATTTTCCCAATAACTACGGCAGCACCAATCATTTTATTTACCCCACCAATTATGAAGGAGCTGAAAAATGGCTGGATGAATTTTTAGAAACCCGTTTTCAAAAATTTGGCATTTATGAAGATGCAATTGTTGCCGATGAAAATTTTCTGCACCATTCGGTAATATCGCCCCTGCTTAATATCGGGTTATTATCTCCCCAACAAATAATTGACAAAGCCCTGCAATCTGCAGCCAAAAATAATGTGCCCCTGAATTCACTCGAGGGGTTTATCCGGCAGATAGTTGGCGGGCGGGAATTTATTCGCATTGTGTATGAAAGAGAAGGCAGCAAACAACGCACTACAAATTACTGGGGTTTTGAAAGGCCGGTTCCAAAAAGTTTTTGGTAAGGAACAACCGGTATTTTTCCGGTAGACAATGTTATAAAGAAGGCATTAAAAAATGCTTACAGTCACCATATAGAACGGTTGATGGTGATGGGCAATTTTATGTTACTTTGCGAATTTAATCCCAATGAAGTGCACCGCTGGTTTATGGAAATGTATCTGGATGCATACGACTGGGTAATGGTACCCAATGTTTATGGCATGACGCAATTTGCCGATGGCGGACTGATGACTACCAAACTCTACATTAGCGGAAGTAATTATTTATTAAAGATGAGCGATTACCCCAAAGGCAGCTGGACGCAAATTTGGGATGGGCTATTCTGGCGCTTTATGCATGTGCACCGGGATTTCTTTTTAAAAAATCCAAGGCTGGGGATGCTGGTAAAAACATTTGATAAAATGAGCGAAGATAAAAGGACGAACCATATCAGCATTGCAGAAAAATATTTAGACAGTTTATGATTAGGAAAAAACCATGGAACCGTGTAAACCTGCCGGTGTACAGCATTAGCAGCAAAACAGCCGGCAACAGCAACATGCACATCATAACCTATGCATCACAAATAAGTATGCAACCCAAGCGGTTTATTTGCGGCATTTATCATGGTACACAAACCTTAATTAATGTAGAAGCATCGGGCGAATTTGTGCTGCAGCTACTAGCGGATAATCAATACAGACTGGTAGATTTGCTGGGGAAAAAATCCGGTAAAACAATCGACAAAATAAGCCGTCTGCAAAAAAGAAATGAACTGGCAGAATGGAATGGTTTTCACATTTTAAAAAACTGCCTGGCGGTGATGCAACTAAAAGTAGTAAGTAGTTTTGAAGGCGGCGACCACAAGGGTTTTTTATGTGATGTAACAGCTTTTAAAAATTTAAATGAAGGCGAA
>JANPNY010000450.1:0-1753 GCA_031427745.1 Chitinophagaceae bacterium
TCCAATTCAAAAATGGCGGCATTTGTACGCCACGCCAATTTTACCAGTTCCATCAGCGGCTTGTATTTTTGCGGTGGTAGTGTGCATCCCGGTGGCGGTATTCCGCTTTGCCTTAAAAGTGCCAAAATTGTAAGCGATTTAATAGCGTCTGATAACCATCAAAAAATAAATTAAACTGTTCAAGCTTTCCTTCATTCTTTCTTCCCGTAACGCAATAGCAACGGCTATTGCAATCATATTCCATATAATTGGCCTGGTGGGTATACTGGTTTTTAAAAGCGATCTTATCATACAATCCACACCTATCAACCTGCTGCTTTCATTTGGCTTATTAATATGGACGCAGCCGGAGAAAAATAGCTGGTTTTATGGCTTTTTAATTCTCACAGCAATGGTGGGTTTTGTGGTAGAAGTAATCGGTGTAAATACCGGTTATCTTTTTGGAGACTACAGTTACGGTACTGTGCTGGGATTAAAATGGAAAGAGGTGCCGTTAATAATTGGTATCAACTGGTTTATCACCATTTATTGTTGCGGCATTGCCATGCATACATTGATTACAAAGGCCATACAAAAAGTAGCAGCTACCAACAAGGAACCGTCCAAAACATTAAAAACAATTTCACTGGTTACAGATAGTGCCACATTAGCCGTGGCATTTGACTGGCTGATGGAGCCGGTTGCAGTGCAATTGGGCTTTTGGAAATGGCTGGGCGATGGCAGCATACCCTTATTAAATTATATTTGTTGGTACTTCATCAGTGCAGTGCTGCTGTTGTTTTTTCATACCGCTCCCTTTGCGAAAAAAAACAATTTTGCTGTAAATTTGTTACTCATCCAATTGATGTTTTTTTTATTACTAAGAACATTCCTTAACAGCCCGTCATGAACTGGATACTTTTTATATCAACCGTATTACTCACTTTTTTTATAATGGAAGCTGTTACCTGGCTTACCCACCGGTATGTAATGCATGGATTTCTCTGGTACCTGCACGAAGATCATCATCAAAAGAGTCCCGGCTTCTTCGAAAAAAATGATGCCTTTTTTTTAATATTCGCCATCCCAAGCTGGCTCTGTATAATGCTTGGTTTGCAAAACCAACTGTATTGGGTAGCCGCCATTGGTTTTGGTATCGCCTTGTATGGCCTGGCCTATTTTATTGTACACGAAGTAATTATACACCAGCGTTTTAAATGGTTTACCCGAAGCAACAACTCCTACATCCGCACCATACGCTGGGCCCACAAAATGCACCACAAACACCTTGGCAAGCAACAAGGAGAAAGCTTTGGCATGTTGATGGTTGCAAAAAAATATTGGGATAAAGTAAAGCAGGATAACAAATTGCAGGGTAAATAAAGATCGTTTTTTTTGATCCAGACATTTATTATCTTTTGGGCTTCATAGGCGTCGCACTCTTGTACCGTATATCTTTATTGGGCTTTTATTCCAATATAGGTTGATTACGTAATTTAGAGGTGACAGCTTTTTTAAAATTGTCACCTCTTTACATAAAGTGTAATTAAAATCTAGAATCTACTTTTTCCGAAACCTTTTTTCTTTTCGCTATCGCCGCTGAAAGGTTTTTCGCGACTAGAACCGCCGCCTTCAGAACTTCCCGGTTTTCTAGGACGTTTTCCCTCGCGTTTCTCTCCGCCTCCGAAACCGCCTTCACGTTTTTCTCTGAACCCACCTTCACGTTTTTCGCCGCTTCTAAATCCACCACCGCCACGTTTTTCGCCGGCCTTGT
>JANPNY010000451.1:0-1659 GCA_031427745.1 Chitinophagaceae bacterium
CCCTTCTCCTGCAGAGTTTGATCAAATTCGTTTTATTGCAGAAGATGCAGCCGGGTATATTTGGATTGGGACCATACTGGCAGGCATAAACCGATATGATCCGGTTACAGGGAAGGTAACCCATATAGAGGGAACAAAAACAGTTACAGGACTTACAGATAACACTTCCTGGAGTGCATTTACCTCACGGGACGGAGTATTGTGGGTTAGCACGTTAAACCAATCCGGTACCGGGTGGAGCGGAAATCTTTATTATAATGACCCTACTCAAAAAAATATTCCCTACACTAATATTGGGTCTGGCATAAATGCTTTTTTTGAAGAAGATTCTAATGTGACCTGGTTAGGAACTGGGCAAGGACTTATCCGCACCGATCGCAAAACGGGCATATCAAAACATTTTGCAAATGATATATTGAACAGAACCAGCATCAGTGATAATTCGATATCGTCAATTATTAAAGATCGCCGTGGTATTATATGGATTGGAACAGGAAACGGGCTCAACCGTTTTAATAAAAACACAGATGACTTCACCCGGTTTATGCACGATGATAAAAATGCAGGCAGCCTGGTTGCAGCATATATATTTGCTATCACCGAAGACAATAAGGGATCCCTTTGGTTAGCAACACAAGATGGCGTTGATAATTTTGATCAAAATACGAATGTATTCACTCACTATAATAGCAATCCGGAAGATACTGGCAGTCTAAGTAATAAATGGACGTTTACCATTCATAAAGATTTATCGGGCAATGTATGGGTTGGCGCCCTTAAAGGAGGGGGAATAAATCTGCTTGATCAAAAAACAGGTAAATTCAAACACTACCTTTTGGGAACATCTATTAATTGTATGTTTGAAGATTCCGATAGCGTACTGTGGACAGGAACAGACGGCGGTTTTTTCCGGTACAACAAATCTGCAAATACCTTTTCTTTATTTGCCGATCCTGAAAAAAATATTAAAATTGAAAGCCTCAATATATTTAATATAGTCGAAGACAATAAGAAGAACTTATGGATGAGTTCATCGGCGGGAATCCTTAAACTCAATGCTACCCGTAATGAAATCAGTATTTATGGAAGCAGCCACGGTGTGAACCCTAACAATTTGCAATTTAGCTCCTATAAAGCCTTCGATGGAAGGATATTTTTTGGAGCTGATTTGGGCTATTACAGCTTTTTTCCTGATTCTATTTCGAGTAACAGTAAACCACCACAAATTGTTTTTTCGGATTTCCTTATTAGTGAAGAATCAATAAAGCCGGGTACAAACGGCCCGCTAAAAGTTGCATTGGATGAAGCAAAAGAAATAGTTTTAAATCATACACAAAATATATTCTCTTTTGATTTTGCCGGTATTCATTATACCAGTCCCGAAAACAACAAGCATTTTTTTATGCTCGAAAATTATGACCACAACTGGCGTCAATCAGGCACAGAACATACTGCCTATTATTACAACGTTCCTCCCGGCCATTACACCTTTCGTGTAAAAGCTGCAAGCAGTAACGGCGTATGGGCAGAAAAATCAATTGATGTGATCATTACCCCTCCATGGTGGCGCACCTGGTGGGCTTATTGTATTTACGGAATGTTGTCTATCGCATTGATATATTCAATTGACCGCTTTCAAAAAGAACGGTTAATAAAAGC
>JANPNY010000452.1:0-4901 GCA_031427745.1 Chitinophagaceae bacterium
AAAAATGAAATTTTACAAATAGTTGTTTTTGCATTATTCTTTGGGGTGGCCGCTGCTGCATTGGGCGAAATTGCACATCCTGTGGTTAAGGCCCTGGATGCTATTGCTCATATCATATTAAAGGTAACCGGCTATGTGATGAATTTTGCGCCATTGGCTGTGTTTGGTGCCATGTCAGCAATTATTGCCAAGCAGGGAATTGGTATTTTAAAAACCTATTCTATTTTTATTGGAGAGTTTTATTTTGGATTGCTGATATTATGGATTTGCTTAATCCTCATTGGTGCTTCATTTATTAAAAAAAGGGTATTCCATTTAATAAAGCGGATGAAAGAGCCAATATTGATTGCGTTTAGCACCTCCAGTAGCGAAGCGGCATTTCCTAAAACAATGCTGGAGCTGGAGCGCTTTGGATGTAAAGACAAAATTGTAAGTTTCGTACTACCACTTGGCTATTCTTTTAATCTTGATGGAAGTATGATGTACATGACCTTTGCCTCCTTATTTATTGCACAGAGTTATGGCATGCACATTCCCTTGCCCACACAGCTCACCATGCTACTGGTATTGATGCTTACGAGTAAGGGTATTGCAGGTGTACCAAGAGCATCGCTGGTAGTAATTGCAGGCACTTTGGCTACCTTTAACATTCCGGAAGCCGGTATTGCTTTATTATTGGGGATAGATCCGTTACTGGATATGGGACGAAGCGCAACCAATGTGGTAGGTAACAGTATTGCAACAGCAGTAGTAAGCAAATGGGAAGGCGAATTGGGAGACGGGCAGCATCCTTAATTTTACTGAATTAAAAAGATTGTAGAAAAGTAATTTTCATCATATTTATACAGCATAACAACTGAATTTTATTAAAACTTTGCTTGGCTGTTTTGTAAAAAAATACGCTAATAATTAAGGAGAAATTTTTTAAAATTTCTCCTTGTAAAATAAGGACAAAAACAATTGAATGATTGTTTAATCCTTTTAAACTCACATTTAAATATGCATTATTTTATTCTGTTAGATTTTCACTGGACACAATTATTACAACCGCAATGGTATATCGAAAACGGTGGCCTATGGTTTATTGTGTTTGCCATTTTCGCTGAAACAGGCTTGTTTGCTGGCTTTTTTTTACCGGGCGACTCTTTGCTATTTGTGACAGGTATTTTCAGCAATGAGTTGGTAAAAACCGGGCTGGGTGTTGATACCGGCAATACTTTTGTAAACCTACTGATATTAAGCGTTATCATTTCGTTGGCAGGTATTGTGGGTAATTTTATAGGGTATTGGTTTGGAAGAAAAAGTGGCCCCTTCCTGTTTGAGAGAAAAGATACTTTCCTTTTTAAGAAGAAATATTTATTTCAGGCAAAAGATTTTTATGATAAGCATGGAGGTGCCGCTATTATCATGGCAAGATTTCTTCCGATCATTCGTACGTTTGCTCCCATCGTAGCAGGTATTGTAGGTATGGACAAAAAGAAGTTTACTTACTATAATGTTGTTGGTAGTATAGCCTGGGTTTTCTCCATGTTGTTTGCCGGTCATTACCTGCAAAAATTATTTGAGAGCCAATTTAATTTCGATTTAAAAAAACATCTTGAACTTATTGTAATTGGCATCGTTCTTATTACCACAGCCCCAGTAATTATTAAACTTTTTTTCTCCAGGAAAAAAATGACCAACACGCCATAATTATTTTCATGCAAAAGCCATCCGATTCCATTTTTAACATCACTGTATTAGTTGCTGCATTGGGTTACTTTGTTGATATCTACGATTTACTATTGTTTAACATAGTAAGGGTAGATAGTCTTAAAGATTTAGGCCTTGATAAGGCCATGATAAAATCAGCAGGCGAATTCATCATAAGCATACAAATGATCGGACTGCTTATTGGCGGAATTATCTGGGGCATAATGGGTGATAAAAAAGGCAGGCTGAGTGTGCTGTTTGGTTCCATTATTTTATATTCTCTGGCTAATATTTTGAATGGCTTTGTACAAACTACTAACCAGTATGCGTTGGTGCGGTTTATTGCAGGAGTAGGCTTGGCAGGCGAACTGGGGGCTGGTATTACATTGGTTACAGAACTGATCAGTAAAGAAAAAAGAGGAATGAGTACTTCGCTGGTAGCCGGGTTAGGATTAACAGGTGCTGTGGCAGCATATTTTATCTCATTAAATTTTAGCTGGCGAATTTGTTATTTTATTGGCGGCGGTTTGGGCTTTTGTTTGTTGTTGCTACGCATATCTGTTTTTGAAAGTGGTATGTTTAACCAGGTTAAACTACAACAAGTTGCAAGAGGCAATTTTTTTATGTTTTTCAACAACCGCCAACGATTTAAAAAATACATGCTGGCCATCCTGATAGGCTTACCCACCTGGTATGTAATTGGCATCCTCATCGCCTTCTCTAATAATTTTGCTTCAGAATTAGGTATTTCGGAAGAGGTATTGCCTAAGAAATCTACGATGCTTGCTTATGTAAGTATATCCGTTGCTGATTTGCTGGTTGGCTTTGTTAGCCAATGGCTGAGAAGCAGAAAAAAAACACTTTATATTTTTTACATTTTTACAGCAATTGCCATCTTGTTTTATTTTACACAACACGGAGGAACAGCCGCAGGTATGTATCTCATTTGCGCCGCCCTTGGCTTTGCCACTGGTTTTTGGGCCATATTTGTAACCATGGCTGCGGAGCAGTTTGGTACCAACCTGAGGGCAACCGCTGCCACTACTGTACCCAATATGGTTAGAGGCGCTTTGCCGCTAATGTTATTGCTTTTTAACGGTCTTCAAAATGTAACCAATTATCTTACTGCCGGATGGATTACCGGAATAATTATAATGATTGTTAGTGGGACTGCAGTTTACTTTACCGAAGAAACTTTTGGCAAAGACTTGAATTATGTAGAAGCATAGTTCAAGTATTTAGTCCGTTAAATTATTTACAATTTGGAGGCAACTCGCTCATTATTTAATTATTTGCATTTGCTTTATTGGATAATAAATTCCGGATGAAATATTTATTCCTATTTTCCTTTCTATCCACCACCTGTTCAACTGTGCAGGCCCAGCCTGTTGCAGTAAATATTGACTACACTGTAAATATTCCAAACCCTAATGGTAAACTTATATTTTACAATCCGGGAGACTTGCTAAACATAGAAGCATTTGCAGGCGAGGCTGATAATAATTCGAGTGCTGTTGCCATCACATCATCAGGTTTTGCATTTAAGGCCGGGTATAAAAATGCAGAGGGGAAAGTTATTTTAAATATAAAAGTTTACTGCAGCTTTGATAAACAAATGTCATGGATGAAACCTACTGGCAAAAATGAGTATACACTGCAGCATGAGCAACAACATTTCAACATCAGCTACCTTGGGGCTATGGAATTTATGAAGCAGTTAAAAGCTGCTACATTTACAACAGACAACTACAATAAATTAATCCAAACGCTATACAATCAATCTGCAAAGTTTATGGAAGATTTACAGCATGCCTACGACGGTGAAACACATAATGGAATAATAAAAGAAAGGCAGCAACACTGGAATGAAAAAATTAATAAAAGACTTTCATCAATAAGTAGTGAAACAAATTTCAGTTCCGGCAAGTGATAATTAATTACTGACTTTTTTCTTAGCTAAATATATTTCCAACTCCCTTAAACCAAAACTGCTAAGATTCTGTTCTCTCGTTAGCATTGATTTTTGTGCAACCAATATACCATATCTAACATCATCAAATCCTTCTGTAGAATGTGCATCCGGGTCGATAGACAACAAAACGTTCTTCTCCAACGCATAGTCAATATGTCGCCAATCAATATCTAAGCGACTAGGGTGGGCATTCAACTCTATAACTACATTATTAGCAGCGCAGGCATCAATAATTTTCTTATGGTCAACAGGATAGCCCTTGCGGCTTAGGAGCAGTCTGCCTGTCATATGACCAAGAATGGTAGTGTGCCGATTTTCAATAGCATTTACCAGGCGCATCATGGCTCTTTCCTGCGGCATTTTTAAATTAGAATGGATTGAGGCAATTACAAGATCGAAAGTAGATAGAATAGCATTGCTGTAATCGAGACTACCGTCATTAAGGATATCACTTTCTATGCTTTTAAAAATTTTAAACGGAGCCAGCCTTTTATTCAGCTCATCAATATAGAGATGCTGTTGTTGTATCCTTTCTTCATTAAGGCCTTTAGCGTAAAAAGCACTTTTACTATGATCGCTTATTACAAGATATTCCAGCCCTTTGGCAATTGCAGCAGTTGCCATTTGTTCAATTGTATTATTACCATCACTCCAGTCGCTATGGCAATGAATAATACCTTTAATATCTGATAACTGCAGCAAAGGCGGTAACTCATTGTGCCGGGCAAATTCAATTACACTTTCTTTTTCTCTTTGAAATACAGGAATAAAACGGATGCCTGCCTGTTCATAGTTTGTTTGCAGCCTCTTCAGCATTTACTTTTTCTTGAGATACGACCACTAACGTTGTAAATAATAATGGAAGAATTAATAGGTATTTTATCATCATTTAGTTTTTTAAGCACTTAAAAATAACCATTTTAAGGCAATTGACACTTAAATGTGAAAAACTGTTTAATTACTTTTATAAATAAAGCCTTGTTTTTGTTAATATTGATAAATAATATAATCATGATGAGTTATAGCCGAACATATTTCCCTGTTTTTTTCATTTTCCTTTTAGTAGGATTATTGACATCCACCTGTAATAGCACTAAAACAGACGAAGATAAGCGTACTGTTTTTAATTACAATGAAATGGCTGGTGTATCAAGCCTTGACCCTGCCATGGCTAGTAATACTGAAAATATATGGCCAGTCAATCAATTATTTAATGGCTTGGTGCAAATGAATGATT
>JANPNY010000453.1:0-1850 GCA_031427745.1 Chitinophagaceae bacterium
CCAGTTACCTGGCCTATCAGATTGCGGAACATGGGGGGAGAACAGGCGAGAAGTTTATCACTACTACCCGAAAAGAATTCTGGCGGATGTTTCAAAGTGCCATGGGTGGGGGAATCATCATTTCTTTTATAGGGATCATTAAGAATTTGTTGGCTAAAATGACAGTGGCCCCATTTTGGCAGGGCTTTTTGTATAGCACCAATTATTCCATTGGCTTTATATTAATACAAGACACAGGGAGTACCTTAGCTACCAAGCAACCGGCCTACACGGCTAATAATGTGGCCAGTTCTTTTGATGTGCAAAAAGTAGGTGAAGAGCCGGACCTGAGAAACCTGGCCATTACGGTTGCAAAAGTAAGCAGGACGCAATTAGCTTCTTTTACCGGCAATTTAATAGTGGTTTTTCCTTTAACGTATTTACTGGCCTGGCTTTTTTTTAGATCTACCGGAACGATGATCGCTTCGGGTGAAGCAGCGCAAAAATTATTGACCGATCAGCAGCCCTTTCACTCACTGGCGTTGCTTTATGCCTGCTTTACAGGGTTCTTTTTATTTTTGAGTGGATTGATTGCCGGGTATGTTGAAAATTATGTGGTGTATGGTAAAATTGCTGATCGCTTACGCAATCTATCTTCCTTTAAAAATAACTTCAGTGAAAAACGCCGTTACAAGATCATTCATTATTTGGAAAATAATTTAGGGTCATTGATAGGAAATATTTCCTTAGGTTTCTTTTTGGGTATGGCTGGTTTTTTTGGAAAAACTTTTGGGGTTCCATTTGATATCCGTCATATCACTATCTCAGCGGCCAATACAGCGATCGGTTTTTTTGGATTAGATCACCAGGTAAGTGCAAAGGAAATCTGGTACACTGTATTTGGTGTGGCAGGCATCGGTTTTTTAAATTTCGCCGTTAGCTTTGGACTGGCATTTATTGTAGCGGTGAAAAGCCGTGGAATACATTTGAGGGATTACACGGAATTTGCGGGTATCTTATGGAGGTACATTAAAAAATATCCGGGAGATTTTGTAAAGGCCCCATCAGCGAGAAGAGCGGGGCAATTATCGTAATTGTTGCAAAATATATAAGAAAGCTACCATGCTTCCACCTAATTCATCGTTGAAAAAACAATTCAGGTGTTTTTATGATTAGAGTTAAAACAAGTGTTCCTGGCAATAACGATTTAAAGAAGGGAATGAAATTTTATTTCAGGAATCGCGGAAATAATCCATAAAAAATTTTGCATCAATAATTTACCCCCTATCTTTGCAGTCCAAATAAAAAAAAGGGAGTTTAGCTCAGTTGGTTTAGAGCATCTGCCTTACAAGCAGAGGGTCGGCGGTTCGACCCCGTCAACTCCCACTTAATAATGAAGCAGTTATGATAATCTCATAGCTGCTTTTTTCATTTTATGACTTCAAATGTGACCTCAAAAAATGTGACCTCGAAAGCCCTTTTTTTTTAAAAATTCGTAGGAAAAATCATTTGCAAATAAGCTCTTCCGTTGTGACTTTGCTACTGCATATAATTGCTGATAAAGCGCTAAGGCTTTGCAATAGTATTTGCTGAATGGCTTCGCATATCCTTTACTAATCATTATCTCGTTTAAGCATGTGCCATCTGCCAGAAAACATAGGCCATTGTTCTGCCATAAGGATCAATGCCATTAAGTTTTGCCATTTGAATAGTTACAGTTACAGAAGTTCCAACCGGCGCAATAGAATTTAAAAATGTTTTTGATTGGTTGCTGTCTTCGTTGTGTATATCAATTTCTTTTACAATAGCCCCTTCTCTTGCTACCTGAAAATCGCTGTAAAAAGATGTTAAATTAGCCTCCCTACCTTCCG
>JANPNY010000454.1:0-2518 GCA_031427745.1 Chitinophagaceae bacterium
TTGGTTGCATATTGTTTATTTAATTCTGGTTAAAGGCGAATTGTTTTTGCAGGTAGTTTATCATTAAGGTTTTAAAATAATCCATTGGTTGCAGTGGCAGGTTTTCTTCTTTCGCCAGTTCATCCCAGCGGCGCATTGCTATAAACTCTTCAAACAAATCATCCTGTTCAAATAACATCGCTTCGTCGTAATTCATTTTTCCACCCTGGAAGTCGAGTGTATTTTTACTGGCCTCCGAAAGTCCTTCGTAATATTCAGGATACTTAAAAGTGAGGTAACGCTTTGCAGATACATGATTCTCCACCAACCGTGCAATCCTTTCACTAAATCCTCTTTTACGTAAAAAGTTAGCACCAATCTTTTCATGATTCATTACACCAAAGCCATTCATATCGGCGGTGATGTAGGAGGCTGTACAGATGTGTCCAATGTCGTGAAGAAATGCAGCTAATACTATTTCATCATCATAGCCACCTTCTTTTGCCAACTGTGCAGCCTGCAGCATGTGCTCTAACTGAGAAACTTTTTCACCGGCGTATTCGTTGCTGCCATGCTTTTGGTAGAGCTCAACTATTTCTTCCACCACCGGGATGATTTTTTTAGCAGTCATAAAGCTTTACTGATTGTGTTTAAAAAATTACTGACCAATAGTATTGATAGGCACTGCAACCGGATGCTCCGCTGTAAAATTGAACCCAAGCAGTTTTGCAAAAGTTGCTGCCAATTGTTTTTGAAACAGCGGTGTTACCGTTTTTACTTCTCCCAATGCTTTTGTATCAGGGCCTATTGCTGCTATCCATATCTGCCCGGCATCTTCAATTTTTTCACCGTGATGTTGCCAGTTATCCTTTACTTTATCGCCTCTTCCATGATCGCAGGTAATAATCATTGTAGTTTTATCTTTATACACTGGCGATGACTGGATGTATTTCCACAGGTCTTCAATCATGCCGTCTTGTGCCCTGGCGCTCTGCAAATACAAGTCATACATACCAGCATGTGCCAGGTCATCTGTTTCATCAAAAGCGATGTACAATACTTTTGGCAGATAGGCTTTCATGTATTCCCGGGCAGCGATGTAAGTAAGCACATCCGGCCTTACACCAATTGGCCGGGTAGTTAAAAACTGGATATCGTTGATCAATTTTAAATTACTGTTGTCAAAATGTAAGGTATCCACATCTGCATTTACATAAATGCCGCTTCGCCACTTGTTGAGTATATACGGAAAAACATCCCAGGTGGTAAAAGCAGCCACTTTGCCTTTATAGTTTTTTTGGCCATTTATAAACTCCAGCACATTGCTGTTTTTATTCAGGATTTTATCATTGGAATTGACAGCAGTATCCGGATAACCCGTAAATATTTCGTTATAACCAGGATAAGAAAATTTGTATGGATTGGCATTGTTTACTTCACTGCCTTCATTTCTGTTACCATACAATTGTCCCTGCTTTTGAATGGTGTTCCAGAAAAAAGGGAAGAGTTTTTTTCTTCTTTCAATTTTATCAGTTACCCAAAACTTTTGCCAGGTATCCGCACTGTCCCTGGTGTATTTTTTATTCAGAAGCAATGCCTCATCTGCACCGCCAAACACTTCCTGCCAGCGCATTCCGTCCAGCGTTACCACTACCAAATTTTCTGTTTTATTTTGTGCAGCTACAGGCAAGTACTGTATAAAAATAACCACGAATACAAGTGTGACAAATTTCATTTTTAAATAAATTAATTGAAAAAAAGATGAATAAGTTTTAGAATAAATACGACTCATTGATTTCATTAGTTATTTAATGATCCACATTTTTGCATTAATATCATCGTTGCCAGCATACTGGCTTTGAATAGCAGCTTTGGCGTTTACATTATTTGTTGCTAACTCATCTGATGGATATTGGTAACGTAAAGGTATTACACCACTGTTTCCAATTCCAGAACCTGTTAAAAACGTTGGAACACCGGTTCTACGCCACTGATAATAAGCCTCTAACCCAGAGTTACGGGCCAATGTTACGTAGCGCTGCGTTAAAATTTGCTTTAACCCTGCGGCATTATTGCCTCCATAGGCAACCGCTTGCTGAGCAAAATAAGTGCTATAATTAAATGTAATGTTATAATTAATATAATCACCCGGTGCTAATGTTCTAAGAAAACTAACTGTATTGGCTCCATCATTTACAGCATAAAAAGCAAACGAGGCTTTAATACCTTTTTGATACCATTCATTGGCATCGCCTGCTACCCAACCACGATTAATTGCCTCAGCAATATTCAGGCACATTTCCGGATAGCCAACTAAAAAAGTATTCTCACCTGTATAGCCATCATAATAGCGTTTGCGGCCGATGGTTGAATATTTTAAAGCGGTAACATTAACACCCAATGAACTCATATTTTCTCCGTTAGGGCCACCAACAAAAGATTTGAAAGATGTATCAGAAAAACCAAGTCCACGTGCCGGATCAGCAACTTTCATTGCTCTTAAATCATTTAAACCAGCCAATGTATTTAACCAGGTAGC
>JANPNY010000455.1:0-1885 GCA_031427745.1 Chitinophagaceae bacterium
TAAAAAGAAAATAGGCGATACAGAGTACGGTATTGGCTGGTTGCCATTGGGCGGCTATGTTAAAATATCGGGTATGATTGATGAAAGCATGGACAAGGAAGCTATGAAATTGCCACCACAGGATTATGAATTCAGAAGCAAGCCCGCCTGGCAGCGATTGATTATTATGTTGGGTGGAATAATTGTAAATGTGTTGCTGGCGTTTATTATTTATGCCATGGTTTTATTTGTTTGGGGCGAGGCTAAAATTCCCGCTGCATCTGTAAAAAATGGTATCTGGGTGCAGGACAGTGTGCTGCTGAAAGCAGGCTTTAAAAATGGAGATAAAATAACTGCAATCGATGGCAAAACGATCGAATATTTTGATGAAATTCAACCCAAATTATTGCTGAGTAAATCGGTGCTGGTAGAAAGGGACGGCAAGCCATTAACCATTGCAATGGATGAAAATTTTATTGAACAATTGGTGGAGAGCAAAAAGAGAGTAGGTAATTTACTGATGCAACGCTTGCCGGCATTGGTGGGTGAATATGATGCAAAAGATTCCTCGACAGGTAAAAAAATAGGCTTGCAGCCGATGGATAATATTACTTCGATAGATTCTGTTCCGGTACAATATTATGATGATATGACAGCGATTCTTTCCGGCAAAAAAAATCAAACTGTTACGCTTCAAATTGAAAGAAAAGGCAGCCTTGTAGTGCTGGATGCACCGGTAAACCAGGATGGTAAAATTGGTATTCCAATTTTATCTTTTGAGCAGTACGATAGCCTCGGCTTATTTAAACTGGACAAAAAGAAATATGGTTTTTTTGAGGCAATTCCTGCCGGTGTTTCAATGGCGTTGGATAAACTGAAATTCTATATAGATCAGTTCAGGTTGATACTAAACCCTAAAACCGGTGCCTATAAAGGCTTGGGAGGTTTTAAATCCATTGGTTCCATTTTTCCTACCCATTGGGGTGAGTGGGAAATTTTTTGGAGACTAACGGGTTTCTTGTCCATCATACTCGCCTTTATGAACATCTTACCCATCCCTGCACTCGATGGTGGTCATGTTGTATTTACCATCATAGAAATGATCACCGGCAGAAAGCCAAGTGAGAAATTTTTGGAATATGCACAAATTGTTGGTATGGTGTTATTGTTAGGTTTGATGTTATTCGCCAACTTTAATGATTGGTTTGGATATGGCAGGGGAAAATAATGTTGTTGGATGTTTGTAGATTTTAAATCTTAAATAAAACAAAATAATTTATAAGCCAACTTGCAATGCGCAGGTTGGCTTTTTTAATGCTACCTGCTAATGGCGTTAAAATGATCAGATGTATTTAAAGAAGGGTTGCTATCTCTAAAGTTACATCTCAATCCCAATTTTCCTCATCAAAATAGAAGCATTTAAACTGCTGCAGATTCCTTCTTTTAACTTGTAATCAAAATACAATTCTTCATTACTAACCTGCACATCAAAATAGTAATTCAGGATATTGGCTGGATACTGCTCTTTCAGTTTCGCCAATTCAACATCATGCGTAGCAATGATACCGCATGCATCTTTTTTAATTAGTTGTTTTATCAATGCAGCAGAGCCGGTGTGCCTGTCGAGCGAGTTGGTGCCACGTAATATTTCATCCAGCAGAATAAATATTTTCTCCTCCTTGTTTACACGTTCAATTACTATTTTCAATTTCTTTAATTCAGCATAAAACGTAGAAGTGTTTTCTTCTAAATTATCTGCAATGCGCATGCTGGTAATTAACTGTACCGGCGAAAGGGCAAAACGCTGTGCACAAACAACCGAACCTGCCATAGCCAGTACCACATTAACTCCTACGCTGCGGAGGTAAGTACTTTTGCCCGCCATATTGCTGCCTGTTATCAGCAT
>JANPNY010000456.1:0-11419 GCA_031427745.1 Chitinophagaceae bacterium
CCAATTTTTATATAATTTCTGTTCATATTTTTTTGACTGATTGCGGTACAATTTATAGGTTTAAATTATTTTTTGAGCCCGGCAGTAGTGCGCTGTTCAGCTGCATGGGCGTCGCACTCTTGTACTGTTGATTTTTAATTGAGCTGCTAATTATTCTAATTTAATTATTTGGACTGGGTGTTTAGTTAGCAAATCCCTTACCCTATTGGGTTAGACTCTGCTAACTTTTTTTTCTTGATAAAAAAAAGTTACAAAAAAAATCAAGGCTGCGAATAAAAAGGCTGAAATTTTTAACATCAGCCTAAAATCAAGGAACTCGCCACGGGAGTTCAATAATTTATAGGTTGTACTGGCTCAAACAGCCTTGATTTCTTAACGGCTAATGTTAAAAATTTCTAGCACTTTTTATTCGAGGCCGCAACCAGCCTTCGTTTGCGAACAATGCACTTAATCCTACTAATTTTTAACTCATATACAGCCTGGAATACAACTGCTCGTGCTGCATGCTTCGTATATCAAAACCGGTACAACAAACACCGATTAGATTTTTATCCGGCATTAAAGATTTTTCTGCCAGCTGCTGCATTAAGGGGAACAACGAAAATAATATTTCCTGCCCATCCTGCTGGCCAAGCGGAATAAGCTTTACACAATTGGTTACAAAACCAGCAGCGGCATTGTAAAAAAAACCGGTTAATGCTTCCTTTTTATTAAGACCTAAAGCATGAGCATACAAACCAAATGCAATACAATAATTTCCGGGAGTTTCTTTTTTTTCCACCAATATTCTATAAGCGTCAGCCAGTTCATTATTACAAAGCGGTTGAAAAATCTTTATCAAACGAATCCCTAATTTCTGGCTGGCCTGCCTTATTTCTGCCGGTAGTTTTACTGCGGTGCATTCCTCATCTAATTGCAATAAATAGTCACTGTCATTTTTTTCAGCCGCATCAAAAGCCAGCGATACAAATGCGGCATCCGTATATAATAAATTCCGGCTCAGCATTTCTGTTACAAATGCCCTTGCAGTAGTTACGTCTTTTACTTTCCCCAACTGCACATAGGTTTCCAATCCTGCAGAATGGGCATAGCCACCTATTGGTAAAGTTGGGTCGCTTAAGTGTAATAAATTTAGTAAAGCTGTGTTCAATCCGAAAGGGTTTGCTGATTAACGATGGTTGAAAATAAGTTGTCGCTAATTGCCACATTGTGTGGTGTTACTGTTGTTTTTAATGGCTGCAATAATTTTTTGGTTGCCTGTTGCACGTAAAAATTTTGTGCAGATAATAATTTAAACAAGGGCATTTCAAATGGCACCAGCAGTTGGTCTGCTTCGTAAAACAAGGGTAAATGCTTATTGCCAATTTCATAACACATGGTTGCCATTTCGAACATATTTTTGGGATGCAGCACAATGCAATCGCATGGTTGTATACAAACGGCGATGATTGTTTCATCATCAGCAAATAGTATATCACCCTCCGTAAACTCAGGGTTTTTGTTTAAAAACTGGATAGCAATTTCTTTCCCTGATTGTGTTGTTTTTCTCAGGATTCTTTTACCGGATTCATGCCACTCCAAAAAAACATAATCCACCTTCCGTTGATTAATGTCAACAGTAGCAAGGTTTCCGGTTTTATTTTGTATCAACATGATCGTTCTTAATAACAGGCTGCTAAAATAAAAAATAGCGTTGTGCCAGCGGCAACACTTTCATGGGTTCGCAGGTAATATGTTCTCCATCCACTTTCACTTCGTAGTTTTCCGGATTCACTTCTATATGTGGTGTGGCGGTATTATTTACCATATCTTTTTTGCCAATATTGCGACAGTTTTTTACAGGCAAAACCATCTTTTGCAAACCATATTTTTGTACAATCTTTTTATCCAGCGAAATTTTTGAAACAAAAGTTGCACAGGTGCCAAACAAAGCTTTGCCCGCAGCTCCAAACATGTGGCGGTACATAACAGGCTGTGGTGTAGGTATCGACGCATTTGGGTCGCCCATTTTACTGGCGATAATCATTCCACCTTTAATAATCATTTCGGGCTTGGCGCCAAACATGGCAGGCTTCCATAAAACAATGTCAGCCATCTTACCTTTTTCGATAGAACCCACATAACTGCTTATTCCATGTGCCACTGCCGGGTTGATGGTGTATTTGCTGATATACCTTTTTATTCTTGTGTTATCATTTTCATTGCCTTCATCTTCGGGCAAAGGTCCACGCTGCACTTTCATTTTGTGTGCGGTTTGCCAGGTACGTGTTATTACTTCTGCCACCCGGCCCATTGCCTGGCTGTCGCTGCTCATCATGCTTATCACACCCAAATCATGCAAAATATCTTCTGCAGCAATTGTCTCGGGCCTAATGCGGCTGTCCGCAAATGCCACATCCTCTGCCACACTACTGTTTAGGTGATGGCATACCATCAGCATATCCAGATGCTCGTCAATTGTATTAACTGTATAAGGCCTTGTTGGATTGGTAGATGATGGCAATATATTTGGATACATCGCAATCTTGATGATATCAGGCGCATGACCACCACCAGCGCCTTCTGTATGAAACGTATGTATTACACGGCCGGCAATAGCGGCAACGGTATCCTCTAAAAAGCCAGCTTCATTTAATGTGTCGGTATGTATGGCAACCTGTATATCTAACTTATCAGCCACTGTTAATGCTGCATTAATTACTGCTGCTGTGCTACCCCAGTCTTCATGAATTTTTAATCCCAATGCACCTGCTTCAATCTGTTCTTCCAACGGAGCAGTTGTTGCACAATTTCCTTTGCCCATAAAGCCAAGGTTCATCGGGTAGGCGTCTGCAGCCTGTAGCATTTTTTGAATATTCCATGCTCCGGGAGTTACGGTGGTGGCGCTGGTTCCATCTGCCGGACCGGTGCCGCCACCCAGCATTGTAGTGATGCCGCTAAACAAAGCATGGTCAATTTGCTGGGGGCATATAAAATGTATGTGTGTATCAATACCACCGGCGGTTGCAATCAATCCGGCTCCGCCATGCACTTCTGTGCTGGCACCAATCACCATATTCCTTGTAATGCCATCCATGGTATCTGGATTTCCCGCTTTGCCAATGCCTGCGATTTTTCCATCTTTTATGCCGATATCGGCTTTTACAATTCCCCAATGATCAATCAGCATTACACTGGTGATAACAAAATCAAGCACACCTTCACTACGTGTAGCTGTTGCTGATTGTGCCATACCATCCCGGATAGTTTTGCCGCCGCCAAATTTTGCTTCATCGCCATATACGGTGTAATCTTTTTCTATTTCTAAAAACAATTCTGTATCGCCCAATCGCACTTTGTCCCCGGTGGTGGGGCCATACATTTTAGCATAGTTGCCTCTTCTGATATTCTTACTCATTCGCCGCTGTTTTTAAAATGATTAAGGTAAGCTTTTCGTACAGCTTTTGTTTTTGCCTGCGCCGATTTTATTTTTCCATTTACTAAATTATTAAAACCATTTATAATTTTCTTTCCTCCAAACTCCACTAACTGCACTTCTGTTTCTTCGCCGGGTTCAAACCTTACGGCAGTGCCTGCTGCAATATCCAGCCGCATACCAAATGCTTTCCCTCTGTCGAAATTCATTTTTTTATTGATCTCAAAAAAATGAAAATGACTGCCCACCTGTACTGGCCTGTCGCCCATATTAACTACGGTTATTGTAGCTGTTTTTCTTCCAGCATTAATTTTAATCATGCCTTTTGCTGTGATGTATTCTCCGGGAATCATGAAAAAACTTTACCCCCATCCCCTAAAGGGGGGTAGGGCAGGTTTATAAATATTATTAGTTCATTTATTTTTAAATCAGGCTCCACTTTCAGAATTTTTAAAACCCTTTGAAAAATAAAAATCTTGCCATACACCCCTTTAGGGGATGGGGTCATGCACCGTTACCAGTTTGGTGCCGTCGGGAAAGGTGGCTTCTATCTGTACATCATGTATCATTTCCGGTATCCCTTCCATTACATCTTTTCTCGACAGAATGGTGGTACCGTATTGCATTAGTTCTGCCACCGTTTTTCCGTCACGGGCGGCTTCCTGCAAATGGCTGCTGATATAGGCGATGGCTTCCGGATAATTTAATTGCAGACCCCTGGCCTTTCTTTTAGCTGCCAGTTCGCCTGCTAAAAAAAGAAGAAGTTTTTCTGATTCTCTTGGTGATAGGTGCATACTGCTGTTTATTTTACACTTACAATAGGCTGGCAGGCAATTGCAGTAAAATATTATTGATGGAAAGATAAGAAAAAACACTGCATCTTTTGCTCCATCTTTTATATACTTTTTAAAGGGTTCTGTTCTTCCTGTTATCGTAGCTTAGATAAAATGAGAATTCGTCATTAGAAAATTTAACTGTTGAAAACGCAGTTCCATTATGCTTATTGGTTTACCAGAAAATGAACAATTCTACAGGCACTACCACCCGAATCGTTTTTGCCGGGTAATGTTTTTACCTCCACCACATGCTTTCCGTTTTTTAAACCATCTGCCAATATTAGATACCAGGGCAGGTGCAGGTAATTACTCCACTTGGTGTACAGGTTTAGCGTTTTAAAATTTTGATTGTCTACCCGGTATGAAATTATTCCGGCATCGGATCCGGATACAATGGCTATTCCCATTGCATTTCCTTCAAACGAAAAACTAAAGGAGCTGCCGGCACTGGTGGACTCCAATACCGGAATATGTACAAACCCTTCCCTTGTTTCTTTATGATCAGCAGGCGCCCATGGATCGATTATTGAAAACCCTTTTAAATTTGTTGCCTGGTTAACCGGAACATACTTGCCGTTATCGTAGGGAAATTTATTTTTCGGCCTTTTGATGGCTGCAGTCAACAAGCCCTTTCCATCATATTTTTTATCAGCAAGCTGGAGCATGGTTTTGATTGATTGGAAGTAAATATTTTGTCCAAAAGCTGAGGGATGAAGATCCTTAAAATCGTCCTTCCAGGTAAATTCACCCGCCTTAATTCTTTCATACACTTCTTTGGCAAGATTGATAAAGGGTAGCCCATAATATTCAGCTAGTTGCCGGTGCACTTTTACTTCTACCGGTTCGGTATTTTTTTCGTAATCCTTGTTTTTGGCTTCATCGGCAAATGCCATCAGCACAATGTTTATAGAAGGATTTGCTGTAAGGGCATTGCGAATAATCCCTTCCATTGCACGGCGTTGTATTGCCGGAGCAGTTTCATTGGCAAGGTCGTTAACAGCGGCTTCAATAAACAGCAAATCAATATTTCCTTTATCCAACACATCTGTTTTAAATCGAAAGGAATGCGGCAAACTTCCCAGAGAAGGAATACCGGCAGCAATAAAATGAAACTTGCATTGCGGATACGTTTCTTCTAAATATTGGGACAGCTTATTTCTCCAACCCTGGTTATAAGTAATTGAACCGCCTAAAAACGCTACCGTCAGTTCCTTTTTATTTTTAATTTTTGAGAAGGTATTGTTTAGATTTTTATTTCGTTCAACAAAGGTGGAGGAAGAAATTTTTTGCCTTACCGGAACAACATTTTTTATAACCAGCTCTGCATAGTGTTGCGGATGGGTAATATTAAAATGATGCCCTTGTAAACTAATATTTTCAGTCATGTAGTCTATTTGTATGCTATCGCCCAATAGCCGCATTTTTGCATCCAGCACTGCTGTATTCTCGGCAACGGGAACAATGCTGTCATCCTTACAAACAACATGAACAGCGGGAATTTTGTATGCTGCCAGCGATGCTACATCGTCTATTGGATTGTCTTTAAAATCAAGCGCTTGCTGTTCCGTTAAATGAAAGGTTGCCAGGCATTTTTCCCAATCTTCTGCACTGCCCCTGCCGATGCCTTTTCCGCCGGGCCAACTTTTGATGTCCAACACCGGGGCCTCTGCATAGATGAAACTTACTTTATCTGGATTTCGCTTTGCCCATCCGTATGCGTACAATCCTCCACGGCTTACTCCCTCAAGTACCGGCATTGTAGAAAAGGAATATTTACCGGTTACATGTTGATAAAATTTATCCCATAACTGCATGGCCTGCGGACTGCCAAACATATCACTGCAATCAATAAAGGCAATGTGAAATCCTTTTGAAACGAGGATGCTGTCCATCTCATAATGCCAGTCGGGAAAATAGGCCTGCCACACCCAGGGGTTTCCTGCAAAGGCATGAGGTGGTTGTACGATATAGGCATTTCGCCCCTCCAGAGAAAAGGTATCTTTCTTAAATCCATGCCAAAGCAAGGGTGTGTTTGCCTGTGCAAAACCGGTTGCATGTAGCGTTAACATTATGCTGCAAAAAAACGTCCATCTCTTTATCATATATTACTAAAAGGATTGAGAAAGGTTAATTGGCCTGGTGCCGTCCTGGCCATTTTTATTAAGTGAAGCTATAGCCTATTTCTCCAACTGCTCGAACATGACAATCGACGTATACAAAACCCCCGCTTCTCCTCTGAAAGTGCCTAAGCCACGGGGTTGTTATCAGCTGAATGTCATTCATAAAAACCATTGTTGTTTTTTTAACCGTTTCACCTCGGCAACAGCTGCTCTCATAAGCCTATAGACTTGGCGTAGGACCGTTTCACTCTTTTACTTTCAAAATTATTGACGAATGCTGATTGTACAAACCAGGTACACATTATTTTTTTGAATCCTAAATTTTAATTGGAGTCAATCAACATTTAAAACCCAGGATATAAATTAACCTTCGGATTGGGCCCTGCTTGCACCGTTACCAGTTTGTGCCGCTAAAAAATCTTGTTTCTATCTGTACATAATGTATCATCTCCATAAACCTTCCATTACATCCTTCTTCAATAAAATTGAACTGCCTGTTGCATCAGTTCAGCCAAGTTTTTTCCGTCAAGTGCTGCTTCCTGCAAATGGCTGCCGATATATTTAATGGCATCCAGAAAATATAGTTATAATCACTTTACTTTTCTTTTTACCAACCAGTCCGTCGGCTAAAAAAAGAAGTAGTTTTTCTGTTTCATTTGGTGATAAGTGTATGCAGCCTTTGTATTTATGCTTACAATAGACTGCCATGCAATTGCAATTATATAATAATGGATGGTAAGATAGAAAAAACACTACATCTAATTACCGCATTTTTTTTATTGCGTTAACAATAAAGTAGCTTTTTTAGCGATTTATATTGCGAAACCGACAATTAATTTATTGCCTTGAAAAACCGACCAGATGTTAACCTTAATCCGTAACCTTTTTATTTTACCGGGCTTTTTTTTATTGATTTCAGGGAAACCAACTGTAACCGTTAATAGTACAGGTAAGGATTTATTTGCTGGAAAATTTTCCCTCTCGAATTATTCGGAAAAAAAAATATTTACACCGGAAATTATTGCAGATAAATATAGAGCATGGAATATTGCCACTGCAGGAATTGCCACTGAAGTGTTTACCTATGCAATAAAAGGATTTAACTGCCTGTCACAAACTAATAAAATCAATAACACTGATATAATAACAATTATTGATTTTAGTAAGCCCTCTACCCAAAAGCGTTTATATATTTTAAATCTTACGAGCGGCGAAATATTATTTAATACATTGGTATCACATGGCCGTAATACCGGACTATTGTACCCTTCCAGTTTTTCCAACAAGTCCTCCTCGTACGAAAGTAGCCTGGGTTTTTATGTTACCCTTAATACCTATACAGGCAATAATGGTTATTCATTAAAATTGCAGGGTTGCGAAAAGGGTTTCAACGATAATGCCCTGCAAAGAAATATTGTACTGCATGGGGCGGCTTATGTAAATGAATCATTTATTCAGCAAAATGGTTTTCTAGGAAGAAGCTATGGTTGCCCGGCTGTACCATTTGAAATTCATCATCAAATAATAGACCTTATAAAAAATGGAAGTTGCCTGTTTATTTATCACCCCAATAAAAAATATGTTCAAAGCTCTGCTTTTATCAATTACTCCCTGGGATAGTAAAAGGCACCGGTTAAAGTTTTAAACGTTAGGCACGATAGACGATAGAGGAGCCCTGGCTTAGGCCGGGGCTTTTTCGACCCCGAAATATTTAAAAAGAAGTTAATTATGGCTGCCGAACTTAAGACTTAACATTGTTTGCACAATAAACAATTTTAACTTTCGTTGATATTTCAATAAAATCTTGTTATAATGAATACTAATAAAAACGAACTATTAATTTCCAGGGTTTTTAAAAACCTTTTACAAAGGTTTACGCAGCCTGCCGGATTTTACCCGATAAAATTTTATACCAAATACAACAAAATACGTAGAAGCGGGCATTTATATGCTGTAAAATAGTTTTACTGTAACCCCTCATTTGAATGGCCTCTGTATTTATACGGAGGCTTTTTATTAGAATTAGTTGAAGGAGATTTTTTAAAAAAAATTCAGGAAGCAGTAGTTTGAAGTTGCTATTTGATTTCTTCAAATTCTATGTAATCATCATTTTTTCCCTTGCTGGCATTAGAAGTATTTGAAACAGGCGCATTGGGTGCGCTTTGACTTGCAGCTGCCTGCTGGTTCATTCTCTCCTGCATTTGTGCATTCATTTCCGAAAATTGTTTTTTAACCTTACTCGTAGTTTTTGCTACGGGAATAATAAAGTCAAAAATTAATTTGTACAATAGGTACAGTACAAAAAGTTCAAAAGCTACTCTAAATAGATTCATACCACAAATGTATAACTCAATTAAAAATAATCCTGTTAATGATTAGCAATTATTTAATGTGTTTATTCGGATGAAATAATTGGCTGTTTTTGGCGGTTAGTTAATAACTACATACATTTGCCTCGGAAAAAGAAACAGATGAAGGGAACGGGAAACGTTCCCTTCTTTATTTAATATGACCCAGACTACAGCAACACAGCCAATAGAGGCGATGGTTCAAAAATTAATTGAAGATGTTGACGACATGTTCCTTGTGTCGGTGCGTATTAAGCCCATTAATAACATAAAGGTGTTTTTAGATTCGGATATTGGGGTTAATATTGATAAGTGTGCAAGATTAAACAGGGCAATGTATAAGATTATAGAAGAAGAGGCCTGGTATCCCGATGGGAATTTTTCATTGGAGGTTTCCAGTCCGGGTGTAGATGAACCTTTGCGTTTGCCTCGTCAATACAAAAAAAACATTGGAAGAAATGTAGCAGTCACCTTCCTCGACGACATAACATTGGAAGGCAAGATGATTGACGCAAGTGAAGAAGGGATTGTGTTGGAATACACAGAAGGTAAAAATAAAAAAGCAGTTGTTCATACTAAGGAAGTTGCTTACAGCAACATGAAACAAACAATTGTACAGGTATCATTTTAATATTCAAATAACAAAATTCCCCTTCCGGCGGGGGCAAAAAAAGTGAGGCTGGTAAGGCTTATGGCACGTATTAACTTAATCGATTCCTTCCAGGAATTTAAAGATGCAGAGAACATTGATCGACCAACGTTGATGAAAGTGATGGAAGATGTTTTTAAAACCCTGATAAGGAAAAAATATGGCAGTGACGAACAGTTCGATGTAATTGTAAATGATCAAAAGGGTGATTTGGAAATTTTCCGTCGCAGAACAATTGTGGACAATGATGATTTGTACAATACACTTACAGAGATTGAATATAAAGATGCCATTAAAATAGAACCGGATTACCAGGTGGGTGAAGAGTTGTACGAAGAAGTGGATATACAAAAAGAATTTGGCCGCAGGGCAATCCTTGCAGGCAAACAAACGCTCGCCAGCCGTATCAATGATTTAAAGAAAAATTTGTTGATTAAAAAATACGAAGACAGGGTGGGTGATATTGTAAGCGGTGAAGTTTACCAGGTGTGGAAAAAAGAGGTGCTGCTGTTGGACGAGGAAGGAAACGAAATGATTTTACCTAAATCTGAACAAATTCCATCAGACTATTTTAAAAAAGGCGAAACGGTAAGAGGCGTTGTAAAAAAAGTTGAGCTTAAAAACAGCCAGGCTGTAATTGTAATTTCAAGAACAAGCCCTGTTTTCCTTGAAAAATTATTGGAGATTGAAGTACCGGAAATATTTGACGGCCTGATTGTTGTTAAAAAAATAGTAAGAGATCCGGGCGAAAGAGCAAAGATTGCAGTAGAAAGTTTTGATGATAGAATTGATCCGGTGGGAGCTTGCGTAGGTATGAAGGGTAGCCGTATTCATGGCATTGTAAGGGAATTAAAAAATGAAAATATCGATGTTATCAATTGGACAAATAATTTACAACTGTTAATCCAGCGGTCACTTACACCAGCAAAAATAACCAGCATAGAACTGGATGACGAGAAAAAGCATGCTACGGTATACCTGAAACCAGACCAGGTTTCACTGGCAATAGGCAGAAGAGGTGTAAATATTAAACTTGCCTGCGAACTAACCGGTTACGAAATTGATGTGTTCCGGGATATTGAAGATGAGGACAACGAATTTGATATTGACCTGGAAGAATTTAGTGATGAAATTGAACCTTGGGTAATAGAAGCTTTGAAAAAAGTTGGATGTGATACTGCAAGATCGGTACTGGCATTAAGTGCGGCCGAACTAGAACGCAGAACAGATCTGGAAAAAGAAACAATCGAAGATTTAATAAGAATATTGAAAGAAGAATTTGAAAAAGAGTAGTTGAAAAGCCGTTCAATTTCAAAAAGAAAAAATAGCATTTTTAACAAATTATAACAGACCCCAAAAATCCTTCAAGGGATTTAGTACGAATGTCAGAAGTAGCAACAAATACACCCCGATTAATGGCAGCGGCCAAAGAGTTCAACATTGGTAAAGACACGCTGGTTGAGTTCCTTGAGTCGAAAGGTTTTACTAGAGATCACTTAAGTCCTACTGCAAAGCTTACGGAACAAATGTACCGTGTGCTTCAGTCAGAGTTTCAGCAGGATAAAGTAGCCAAACAAAAAGCGGAGAAAATTGAGTTAACAAAAACAGCTCCGCCTGCAGAATCTAAAAGAAAAAGAGACGAAGAAGACCTTTCTTTTAAGAAAAAAGAAATTGTAACTCCGCCACCGGCAGCTCCGGTTGTTGTAGAAAAGCCAGAAACAATTGTTGTACCGGCACCTGAAAATATCCAGGCTCCGCCAACACCGGAAGAGCCCCAGGCAATTGTAGTACCTGAAAAGCCAGAACCTGTTACAGTAAATACCACCAACGGGATTACTAAAATTGAAGCGCCGGAATTAGAAAGTCCTAAAGTGATCAATAAGATTGATCTTGACGCTATAGACTCTTCTACACGGCCCAAAAAGACAGCTAAAAAAGCAGAGCAAAAAAGCACCGAAGTTGAAGCGTCTTCAACAGCGCCTTTGGAAACGAAAGCACCGGAAACGCCACCTGTACCTGATGCTAAAGTAGTAGAAACAACCGAACCCATC
>JANPNY010000457.1:0-2976 GCA_031427745.1 Chitinophagaceae bacterium
AAACATTGATGAAAACGGTGTAAAGATTGATGACAACTACCGATACGATCACAATAACACCATTGATAAAATTGACTCTTTAAAAAATAAGTTGGAAAAAGACCAGCAGCGTATTAAGGATTCATTAGAAAAAGTAAAGCAGAATATTGAAAAACAATTGGAGAAAATTGGAATAAATAAATCGAATGATGCCGGGAATTTAAGCTACAATACCTTAAAAATGATGAACCCGATAACCAGCTTTTTATGAAGATAGTTTCATTGGTTGAGAGTTGAAGTGAAACCAACCGCCCCGCCAGCAATGGCGGGGCTATTTATGTGATTTGCAAGCCGGGCTACTGTAATAAGGAGTTTTTATAAACCAATTGAAACTGGCTTTTGAAGTCGTTTGCATAAATGAATTCTTTTGGTATTAGATGCAAGCCCAATAATGAATTTTACTGTTCTAGTTCTTAAAAATCATTTGCAAATATTCCGGAGTTTAAATTATAAAAGCATTTGCAGGGCATCTTTTAATTGCTGCAGCATGGCATCAATCTCCTCCGTTTTACACGTGCCCACACTTAGCCTGTACCAACTGCTTTCAGTACCTGCACCAAAAACACTAAAGGGAACAACCGCCAGCTTTGCTTCGTCTAATAGATAAGCTGTTACATCGGTTTGCTTAGTCAAAACATTTCCGGCAGCGGTTTTCTTTCCCACTAAATTTACCTGTATGGTTAAATAAATGGCTGCTTGTGGTGCTACAGCATCTACGTTAAAACCTTCGGATTTTAATTGAATTAACCCGGCATAAATGCGGTTGAGTCTTTCGGAAATGTCTGCTTTAAAATGTGTAAAATAGGTATCAATATTTTCTGTTTGCCTTAAATAATTTGCGGTAGCATGTTGTTCTGCCATGGGGCTCCAGGCGCCAACATGACTGTTGATCGCTTTCATTTTTGCAATCAGGTTTGCGGGGCCCATACTCCAGCCCACTCTTACGCCTGTGGCAGCAAATGATTTGCTGATGCCATCAATAAAAATGGTAAACTCTTTCATGGCTGGTCTTAAAGAAACAGGATTGTAATGTTGAATATCCCCATAAGTAAGTGTCCAGTAAATCTGGTCGTACAGCAGGTATAATTTTTTTTCATTCGCAGTGCGGCGGTTATTTTCTGCAATTACTAAATCGCATATTGCTTCCAGTGTTTCTTTGGTAAATGTGGTGCCGGTAGGGTTTAATGGAGAGCACAATGCCAGTAACGTTGCGCCTGGCAAATGCGGTGCTATCTCATCTGCCCTAGGCATAAAATTATTTTCCTTTTTGGTTTCAATCAGTACATGCTGCCCTTCGGTAAAATGTACATAGTGATTGTTGTTCCAGCTTGGTACCGGGTAAATTACTTTTTCGCCTTTATCAACAATGGCCCTGTAAGCAGCATAAATCAACGGTCTGCCACCGGCAGCAATCAGTATTTCATTGGTATCGTATTGCAGCCCTTCTCTTTGCAATAAAAATTCAGCAACTGCTTCCCTTAATTCAGCAATGCCATCTGCAGGCGGGTAGTTGGTGAAATGATGATTATAGGCAGCGATTATTTCTTCCTGTAATTGCAGAGGAATCGGAAACAGGGAACTATCAAAATCGCCGATAGTAAAGTTGTAGATGTTATTGCCCTGTATAATTTTCTCTTTAATATCTGCACCCAATTTTACTATTTCTGAACCAATGAGGGTTTCGGCGAGGTTGCTTAATTTATTTGAAGGCATGATGATGTGCTGATTTGTGTGGTAAATTTATTGTTTGCAAAAGTAGATTGATTGGAGGGATATTGGTGGGAGGTGGAAAGGAAATTGTGATGGTATTTGTGATGATATGCTAAGTCTTTTTTATAGGCTGAGATATAAAACTATAATGTCGAAATTCCTTCAACTTCATTAAAATGTTTGTCATGTGTAAAAAGCGGGAGTTGATATTGCATGGCTGTGGCTGTAATCCAGATAGTAATCAGTATTGATCTATTCGCACTCTTTTACTCCTAATGCTGGCCGGATTCCGGCAGCCTTTTGTATTTGCAGCTTCTGATAATATAGAAGAAAATTACCGGTATTGTTTTGGCATCATCAGCCCGGATGATGAAGAGCTGCAGGACATTGTTTTATCTTTTGATCCGGTGCAGGGTAAATATATTAAATCGCTGCCGCTGCACCATACCCAGCAAATTATTATTGATAATGAGGATGAGCTGCAAGTAAAACTCAAACTATACATTACCCATGATTTTGTTATGGAACTGCTTTCTTTCAGCGATAATATGAAAGTGCTGCAACCGGCATCACTTGCCCATACTTTAAGGGACTACCACAAAAAAGCTTACCTGCAATACAAATAGCTGTGCTTCTAAATTTTGAAGGCAATACGCTTGATATTAAATTTGATTTTTAATTTTTTTTATGCTATACCTTTTGGAAGTTAATAACAAAAAAGACAATTTTTTGCAGGAATTACTCAGTCATTTCTGGTTTGTAAAAACAAGACCATTATCAAAACCTAACGTAAATTTTGTGAAGGAATTACAAAAGTCTGTAACGCAGATAAAACTTGCAAAAAAAGGAAAACTAAAACTGCAAACTGCAAATGATTTGCTGAATGAACTATAATGTAGATAGATACATATCATTAATAGTTTTTGCAATCTTCTTTTACACAATAGTCATTTAACTATAAAGAATTTCAATTTTAAACTGTATTTTGATTACCCGGATTAATAAACAGCTCTGCCCGAAACCCAAAATATAGCATACAAACAAAAGGCGGCGGTATGAATACCTGAAATGAATTTGCGGTTATGCCAATGCTGTATATATTTTTTTGCAAAGACGATACCGGAAATGTAGTTGGTAAGGGATGAAAAAAATAAATGAAACAAACTAGTGTCATGTCAACATAATATTGTCGTATAAAATTTGTAACTTTATCAAAAAACTATGATA
>JANPNY010000458.1:0-11663 GCA_031427745.1 Chitinophagaceae bacterium
TAAAGGCCAACAATAACAGTATTGCTGCGATGGAAAAAAATGTTTTGTATCAAAATAAACATCTTAAAAATATCTTTGAAAAGAGTGAGTTTTTGTACCAGTCACCTGTTACTATTTCGCAGATTTCTTTCAATAAAAAAACTCAAATAGAAAATCACGTGCTACTATTGGGTGATGCTGCAGGCTTAATAACACCGCTTTGTGGCAATGGCATGAGTATGGCGTTACACAGTAGTAAAATAGCTTGCGGCTATATTACTGAGTTTTTAAACAACCATATTTTACGACAAACGCTCGAGGAAAAGTATTCGGCTCAATGGAATAAAACCTTTCGTAAGCGACTTAAATATGGCAGGGTAATACAAAGTCTGTTTGGCAAAGTTTGGGCTACAAAAGTATTTATTAATACTATGAAGCATTTACCCAGGCTCACCAGGCAATTAATAAAACAAACTCACGGAGAGGCGTTTTAAGAATCTTTTCTTCCAACAGATTATAAGTGAAATGAACCAACTATTATCTACTTTTGTCCTATTATAAACCTACGATATGCATGTACCAGTAATGGCTGAATTAGCGGCCAGCGGCCAGTCGCCGGAAGTTCTTTTTTGGGTGGGATGTGCAGGAAGTTACGACCAGCGTGCACAAAAAATTACCAAAGCGTTTGTAACAATTTTAGATAAAGTGCAGGTGAAATATGCTATTCTGGGCAAAGAAGAAATGTGCACCGGTGACCCTGCCCGCAGGGCAGGAAATGAGTTTATGTTTCAAATGATGGCTTACCAGAATATCGCTATTTTAAATGGATATGGCATTAAAAAAATTGTGACTGCTTGTCCGCATTGCTTCAACACTTTAAAGAACGAATACCCGGAATTAGGCGGGAATTACGAAGTGATCCATCATGCTACTTTTCTACAGCAATTAATTGATGAAGGAAAAATTACTATGAGTGGGGAAGGCGTTTTTAAGGGTAAAAAAATTACATATCATGATAGTTGTTACCTGGGAAGGTCTAACAAAATTTATGAAGCACCCCGGAAAGTATTAGAGGCATTGGACGTAGAATTAGTTGAAATGAAGCGATGCAAATCGAACGGATTGTGTTGTGGCGCCGGAGGTGCACAGATGTTTAAGGAAGAAGAAAACGGAACTTCAAGGATTAATTTAGAAAGAACAAATGAAGCATTAGCAACCGGAGCAACAGTGATTGCGGCTGCCTGCCCTTTTTGCAATACCATGTTAACAGATGGAGTTAAAAACAGCAATAAAGAAGAAGAGGTAGCCGTACTGGATATTGCAGAGCTAATAGCTGCTTCAATGAGTTAGTGTCTGCCTTGCTTAATAATTATCCAATTTAAAAAAATTAAAAATCAATGATGAATTTACAAAAGTATAAAGACCTGATTCCAGCAGATTTTTCTGATAATTCAAGGGTTTGGATTTATCAAAGCAACCGTAGGTTTAATAGTGAAGAGTCGACAGAAGTATTGTTTCTTTTAAATCAGTTTGTTTCACTATGGAAAAGTCATGGAGACCCTGTTAAGGGATTTGCTGGTTTGTTTTATGAGCAGTTTATTGTAATTATTGCAGATGAGGCCGCTACTTCAGTAGGGGGCTGCAGTACAGATAGCTCTGTACATGTAATAAAGATGATAGAAAGTAAATACGGTGTCAGTTTGTTCGACCGACAACTACTGGCGTTTGAAGTAAACGGAGAAATTAAATTATTTCCTTTATCACAGCTAAAATCAGCAATCCAGGAAGGCATTGTAGATGCTAACACTTTGTATTTTAATAATACAATAACGACCAAGCTTGAATTAATTAGTAATTGGATACAACCGATTAGCGGCAGTTGGTTATCTGGCCGGCTAAATTTTGCTCCTTCATTGAGTTAAAACTATTATTTATCGGCTGGATTTCTTTTTCCGATTGATAATTTTTCTATTGTAGATTCCAATCTTGCTTGTTTGGTTTCTTCTTTTTTTGCGCCATTTATCCAAAGAACATATTCTTTTCTGTTCGTTAATGAAAGCGTTTGAAAGAATGCTTTGGCTTTTTTGTTTTTACTGAATAGCTCCACCAATTCGGCAGGTAAATCAATTGTTCTATTTTCAAGGTCAATTCCCTTTACACTAATGCCTGAGGGCGTGATAGCAGGACTAATTTTATCTCCCTTTTTAAATCGCATAGCGCACCACACATTATCCAATGCAATTGATCTCACACACTCAAGATTTAAATCTTTAATACACTTCCAGTTACAATCTCTGGCTAAATCACTTACAATTTTGGAAGATACTTTTGGGTATGCAACCCAAAGTTTAGCATCATCCTGCAATGCAGGTGCTACATCTCTAAGAATTGCATTTAACTGACTATGGGTTATGGCGAAAATCAGGGCAAAATCAATTTTTCGGATCTTTAAGAGTGGAGTCACATTTTTTGAAAATGACAATTTTGCAAATTGCTTTTCTATAGTAGATGGCAACCCCTGTATTAATAGGTTTTTTTCATCTTGCAAATTAATTTTTTCGAATACACTTAATGACGGCGCTAGTACTTCCATAATTTGTATTTTCTGGATTGCAAAGGTAAATTAAATTATCACAAGTCCCGAAAAAAATGATAATTGATGTTTCTACCTCATTACTAGCAAGCTTACGTGTTATCTTTTTACCGGCTGATAGTATTTAAGTGCTTCATTCATATACCCTTGCAATCTGGCAATCCGGTTTTCATCGGATGGATGGGTAGCTAAAAATTCAGGAGGCTTTTGTCCACCACCCTGAGACATTCGTGTCCAAAATGGTATTGCTTCTCTTGGATTGTAACCAGCCATGGCTGCAAATATTAATCCAAACCGATCTGCTTCGTATTCCTGTTTGCGTGAATTTGGGAGCAAAACTCCAACCTGTGCACCTAATCCAAATGTATTATTAAAAATACTGTTTACCTTAGGATTATTACTTGTAAGCATATCGCCAACTGCACCCAAACCCTGGGCAACCATACCTTGACTCATACGCTCATTCCCATGACCTGCTACCGCATGGGTTATTTCATGTCCTAATACTATTGCAAGCGCCGCTTCATTTTGGGCAATTGGCAATAATCCAGTATAAACTACCACTTTACCTCCAGGCATACACCATGCATTCACCTCCTTATTATCAACTAAATTGAACTCCCATTTATAACCATTCATTAATTCGGCGTTGCCCTTTTTTGTATAGTAAGATGTAATTGCTGAAGCGATTCTTGAACCAACTCTTTTTACCATTTCAGCATCTTTATTGTTACTGCTAGACACTACTTTATTGGTTGATAAAAAAGACTGGTATTCACCTACAGCCATTTGTTGTAGTTGTGCTTCAGGTATTAAACTCAATTGGTTACGGCCAGTAACAGCATTTCTTGAACAAGCTATCCAGCAAAGAGAAAGTACGAGACTTAGGATTGTTATCTTTTTCATTTGTTTGTTTTGAATTATGAAGATTTCAGTATAAGCGAATCACTTATAAATAAACAATTGATGTACCAAGTTTAAACTAACAATTAGCAAAACAAAAAAGGGGTGGTTAAATTGATATTAAAAAGGAGATTTTATTTTTGATTGGAGGCTTTTTTTCTATCCCTGTATTTCAAAATAGGGATGCGGCTTTCGTTACCCCTTAAAATTTTTATGATATTTTTTTGATGGGTAAGTATAATTAAACAGGCAACTAATACAGCAAAAATTCTGTAAACAACTACGTCGTCATTCCAAATCCATAATACACAAACGGGCAATGCGATGCCTGCTATAATAGAACTTAAAGACACATATCTTGTTAAAAAAAGTACCAGAAGAAATACACCCACGCAACTTAATGCGATTACGGGTTGTACAGCCAATATCATCCCAAAAAGCGTGGCAACGCCCTTGCCACCTTTGTACTGTGCAAAAATGGGAAAAATATGCCCCATCACCGCTGCAAGCCCAAGGCCTACCATCAAATTGGTACGGTCCCATTCATTATGTATATAAAAAGGGAGAAAATAAAATAAACCAACCGCCAGCATTCCTTTCAAAATATCGAAAATCATTACCACCGTTCCAAACTTAGCACCCAACACTCTGAAAGTATTTGTTGCACCCATGTTACCGCTGCCATAATCACGGATATCAACCCCAAAAAATTTTGTGCTGATGATTAAAGCAGTAGGAATTGAACCTATTAAATAAGCAATTATTATAAGAAGTAGCTCCTTCATAGTTTAATGCTGAATTTGTAGCAAATATATTGAAATTTTAACCTCGATTAACAATTAGTTAATACAGATTATAGCGAATTAATTTTTTTATTTTCTGCTACTATTGCTATCCATTCACCTCTTTGTAACGTGTTTTTATATCCTAAATTGTTTGATGTCAAGGCGCTTTTTATAGCTTGTTCATCTTGTTTTAAAAAACCGCTTAGCAAAATAACAGCATTTTCATTAGCGGCAGCTGCAATTGTATTAAAGTTGCTTAGGATAATATTCAGGTTGATATTAGCCAGTATAACATCAAATTTATGTGGTGTTTTAATTGAGTCATCGAGTACAATGTTGATGGCCTCACAATGGTTCTGTACAAAATTCTCTTTAGAATTTTCTATACTCCATTCATCATTATCGATAGCCAATACCCCGGCAGCACCCATTTTCTCAGCTAATATTGCCAATACACCTGTGCCTGTGCCGAAGTCTAATACTTTCTTATCTTCAAAATTAATTGCTTGCATCAGTTCAATCAACATATGCGTAGTAGCATGATGCCCGGTACCAAAACTCATTTTTGGCGTAATGATAATTTCATGCAGAACATCGGTTACGGGCGGATGAAAGTGTGCACGGATTGCTACAAAATCTCCAACAATTACCGGATGAAAATTTTCTTCCCATTGCTGATTCCAGTTGATATTTTCAATGGAAGATTTTTTATACAAAATGTTGGGAAATAGTTCTGATATTGTAATGATGCTTTCAGCATCCAATTTGTCTTCTGCAATAAATGCTTTTAAGCAAGTGTCAGTTTCTTCAAAACCTTCAAAATTAAAATTGCCCAAAACAGCAATAAGTGCTTCAGCTTTTTCGCCCGGTGTTACTTCAAAATCAAATTGTAAATAGTTCATTATTTTATTTCTATTGTCATTGGTTTATTAGTATAGTTTACATTAAAACTATATAATCCGGTTGGTATATCCCGGTTAGTTAAGTGCTCGATATATTTACCATTAATGTATAAATCAGCTTGTGTAGCAGGTAATCCATGCAATATAAATTTTAATTTTCTGCCAGATAATTTCCCTTTAAAATTGCCGCCGTGGGTAGTAATATTGTAAATTAACTTGTTATTTATATTGGGAGCTTTAAAGCTAATTAGCTGGAACTGTTTGTTTTTAATTGCATTTTTACTCGTGCCGTTATCTTCATATAAGTTATAGTTTGATGGTAATTTGCTGTAATAGTAAGTAACCAACAATTCATCATTGTTAATACCAGCAGTATTTGTTGGTGCAGCATTGCTGTTAGTGATAATAAAGCTGCCTTCTTTAATATAAAAAGGAATTTGGTTTATGTCTGCAGAAGCGGTGGTTACTATCTCTCCTTCAATTGGTTGCTCCTCATTAAAATAATACCATTTACCTGCAGGCAGATAAACACTTCTTTTGCTGATACCTTTTTCCAGAATTGGTGCTACCAATATATTTTCTCCCCACATAAACTCATCTTGAATTTTTGTAGTAGTTGTGTCGTTTGGATAATAATAATACAATGGTGCAACAAGGGGTTGCCCTTTTGCAGCTTGCCTGTAAGCCAATGTATAATTGTAAGGCAACATGGAATACCTTCTATTGACCACCTCTTTGGCGTAGTCTCTAAACGGTTGTTCAATTAAAGCTGGTTCGCTTGGAAAGCTAAATGCATTTTTATCAATATCTCCCAATGCAGTACCATGCGGCCTGAAAATGGGCGTGAACGAGGCAAACTGCAACCAACGTACATAGAGTTCATTGTCACCTTCGCCGCCTGCAAATCCACCAGCATCTGCATGGATGTAGGGAATACCGCTCATGCTCATACCGAGCATTAAAGGAATTTGTGCTTTCAAGCCGCTCCAGCTTCTGCTTACATCACCGCTCCATGGAAAAATACTGTAGCGCTGACTTCCGGCAAAACCAGATCTGTTAAGATGGAAAAGCCGGGTTTCCGGATAATCCTTAAGATAATGACTAAACAAAAACTGGTTCCAGTAATGGCCATATGCGTTGTGTACTTCATCGGCGCCAAATTTTCGTTTATAGCCAATATCAGAAAGATTATGCATCATCTGGGAAGGGTGTTTTTCTGGTTCGCCTAAATCTGTCCACCAGCCTGCAACTCCATTGGCAATTTGTCGTTTATAATGAATATTCCATATCCAATTGCCTGCATCTTTTCTAAAAATATCCAGCACTCCACCTTCGCCAAAATAAAAATTGGTTAATGAAAAAGGTTTTCCAAAACTATCTGTTGCCAGATACCTGGCGGCATCATTATAAGTTCTTGTTCCTTTTAAAATAAATGGTTCGGAAATTAATACAGTGTTAATGTGTTGTTTAGTGAGATCTGCAATCATTTTTTTAGGGGCCGGCCATTTTGATTTATTCATCCATTCCAGGTTGCCTAATGTGTTTTTGATACTGTCTCCAAACCAGAATAAATCAAAAATAACGGCATCAACGGGGATGTGTTCACTTTGCATAGCCGAGAGTACATCCTTCATGTGTGCTTCACTACTGTATCCAAAACGACTCATAAAATTGCCCATCGCCCAACGAGGAGGCAAAGGCTGCGTACCCGTTAATTTAAAAAAAGAGGATAGTATTTCTTTGTAATCGTTACCAATAATTAAATACACGTTCAGCTCTCCACTTACAAAGCCAACATCAAAAACATTATTGTTGGTTTTACCAATATCTGCATAACCTTTAGAAGCGTTATCAAAAAACAAAGCGTATCCTTTTGATGAAGTAAAAAACGGAACAGAAAAATTAAGATTATCAGCCCCTTCACTGTAACCATACCAGGGGTTATTGTACAAATCAAATTTGTAACCTCTTCTGTTGAGCGGCAACGATCTTTCTCCGCCGCCAAATATTTTTTCATCGGCAGAGAGCCTGAAACTAAATCCACGATAACCATTTTTATTAAACGTACTGTCTAATTTAAACACATCATTTTTATTAATTGAGATGGCTCCATTGTTAAGTTTAATGATATTGTTTTTTAATAAAATGGTTGCATGGCTATTTTGTGAAAAATCCTTACCCGGTTGATTGGATTTGTCTATTGAAGGATTTACTAATACGGCATTGCTCACACATTCATTTGTTGTATAATTTACCGGCTGGTAAATTATTTTGATAATATTATCTGTGTATCGAATAAACCTGTAGCTACCACCAGTCCCTGCACTATTAATTGTTTGTGCAAATGCTGTAAATAAAATAATGGTTGCGAAAAAAGTAAATCCAACTTTGTATCTCATAAATAAATACTTTAAAATCTTATCTAAAACGATCGATTTCCATAAGCAGCTATCTTGATTTTTTTCAATACCACTGCCTTGCACAATAAAGTTTGCGATAGTTATAGTAGAAATAACTTGTCTTAAAAAAATAATGCAAAAACTTTTATCAACCCAGATTTAATAGTATTGAAAAAGCGTGGTACCAATAATTGCTATCGCTGTAGGTACGGTAAACAACAATGCTTCGGAAACTAATAATAAAACTACCAAATAAGCGCACTGGCACCTAATATTGCAGCATCAGCTTCTTTAAGTTCGCTAAACAATAATTTAACTTTATTTTGAAAAATAGGAAGGAGGTTTGCTTCCATATGCCTGCGTGTAGGATTAAGTAATAATGCACCGGCTTTTGTTAATCCCCCAAAAAGCACAATTGCTTCAGGAGACGAAAACATCACAAAATTAGCCAGGGACTCACCCAATATCTGACCTGTAAACTCAAAAATATGATTGGCTATATTATCTCCCTGCATGGCACAATCATATACAGCTTCACTGGTTAGTTCATTGATCGTATAATTTCTCAACAAGCTTTCCTGCTCGGGACGTTGCGTTAATAACTCAATAGCAGTTTCTCTTACACCGGTGGCGGAGGCATATGCTTCTAAGCTGCCAAGCATGCCTGTACTTTTGTGCGGCCTTCCTCCCGGCCGAATAATAGTATGCCCCAATTCACCCGCAAACCCATCATGACCAACTACAATTTTACCATCTATTACAATACCGCTACCTACGCCGGTACCCAGCGTAATGGTAATAAAATGTTTCATGTTTTTGGTGCAACCATACATCATTTCACCAACTGCGGCAGCATTGGCATCATTAGTAAGTTTGGTAGGCAACCCAAACTTTTTTTCCATTAAATCCGCAATCGGTATAATACCTTTCCACTTTAAGTTAGGTGCATACTCAATAGTGCCACTATATATATTACCGTTGGGTGCCCCAACGCCTATTCCAATAAAGTTTTTAGTACCTCCAACCTTATCTATCATTGGCATAAGCTTAACGTGTAGATCCTCGATAAAATCTTCAACTACCTCGTGTTCGTTCGTAGGAATTCTGTCTTGCGCAATAATTTCACCTTTGGAATTTACAATACCAAACTTGGTGGTGGTGCCGCCTATATCAATACCTAAAGAATATGTACTCATTTAAAATTCGATTTTATATTGTTAAAATTTCATTAACACGGTCTACTGCAACTGTTAGTGACCGCCACCACTTACCTGGGCGTCAAAATCAATACCCTGTTTCTGCAGCACAGCTTTTACTTTTATTGCAAACCAACCAATGTAAACAAAACAAATAAATGCTATCCAATAGGATTCTTTAATACCAATAATATCTGCTACTTTACCTTGGATTAAAGGTATTATAGCCCCTCCCAGTATCATCATTATTAGAAACGCAGAGCCTTGTGAGGTATGTTTTCCTAATCCTGCCACGGCTAATGAAAAGATACAGGGCCACATCACACTACAAAACAATCCTCCACTTATAAAAGCAAACAAAGAAACATATCCTGAAGTGAATAATCCAACAAGCATTGCAGTACAACCCAAACTTGCATATATGATCAGCATCTTTACAGGTTTATCCTGACTTAAAAAATAAGCGGCAATCATGATTGCAATACAAATTCCATAAACATACAAATCAGATACGTCGCTTCCCCTTAAGATATTTACAAGAATATAAATGCCAAATGCAACATAAGGCATTATGATAGTAAGGAATGTTTTTAAATTTTTTGGAGGATCAAAAGCTGCAACCGCTCCTGCCCATCTGCCTATCATCATACTTGCCCAAAACAAAGAAATAAAATGAGAGTTATTGGATGCGTCCATTCCAAATTTAACCTTAAGAAGTTCTCCAAGATTGCTACCTATACTTACTTCTACTCCCACATAAACAAAAATTGCAACCATTCCTAATACTAACTGAGGGTATTTCAAAGCAGCAAATCCTTTTTCCATTTTTTCCTCGTTGCTAACATTAGGCATGTTTGCCATTTTAAATATGAGTGCAAACAATAAAAAGACTGCTCCAAGTATCAGGTATGGGACTTTCACAGAATCAATGGTTGCATTTTTTGCAGCATCTTCAGATAATGCACCAAAAATTGCAAAACTTATAATCACAGGGCCGATTGTGGTTCCTAAATTATTTATCCCACCTCCTAAGTTTAATCTTTGCGATCCCGTAGCTGGGTCACCCAGGGCAATAGCAAAAGGTTGAGCAGATGTTTGTTGCAGAGAAAATCCAAGACCTACAATAAATAAACCCGAAAGCAATAAAGGGTATGAATGGAATTGTGCCGCTGGATAAAAAAGTAACGTTCCTATTGCTGAGATTATTAGCCCGTAAACAATTCCACTTTTGTAGCCAATTTTATTCAAAGGATCCTGACCAATTGCTTTGCCGACAGCAAAATAAATAAGAGAACCAATAAAGTAGGCTACATAAAAAGCAAAGTCGATTAGCTGGGCCTGGGTCTGAGATAAACTTAATTTGTCTTTAAATAGCGGGATCAAAATCCCATTACTTGCAGCCACAAAGCCCCAAAAGAAAAACACGGTAATAAGCGTTCCAAATTGAGACCATTGGGTTTTGATAGGAGCTTGAGTTGAATTGTTCATACAGCAAATTGTTTTATGTTTTAAGAAGGCTGAAAGTAAAGTAAAATACTCAATCATAAAAATATTGATTTTTTCATTCATTCAATTAAATGCATTCAATTACATAACTAAAAATAAAAAATCATCACATCATTATATGAGTAAAAATTCTGAAATTCTTTTCTAAAAATGTCACCAATCAAATAAATATTTACTACATTCATTTTTTATAAAACAATTGCTTTCTCAATGGAAATTTTACATGTTACTGCAGAATGTTACCCCGTGGCAAAGGCAGGCGGATTGGGCGACGTAGCTGGTGCGTTGCCAAAATACCAGAACAAAATTGGCCATGTTGCCAAATTGGTTATGCCCATGTACCGTACTAAATTTTTATATCAAAACGAATTTGACGTTGTACATAAAGGCGATTTCAGCATGGGGCCTTATTGGTTTAATTATACAATCATAAAAGAACAAACCAATAAGCTTGGGTTTGAATTATACCTGGTAGATATAAACGGCTTGCTCGACAGAGAAGAAGTGTATGGATACAACGATGACAGCGAACGATTCACCGCTTTTCAAATAGCAGTTGTTGATTGGGTAGCAAGATGGCAGGATAAACCTGATATTGTGCATGTGCATGATCATCATACAGGTCTTATCCCTTTTATGATGCAGCAATGCTATGCTTACAGGCATTTATCTTATATCGCTACCATACTTACTATTCACAATGCGCAATACCAGGGATGGATGGATTGGGATAAAGCTAATTACCTTCCTGCATGGGATATGCTGGAGTGGGGTAAGCTTGATTGGCAGGATAGAATAAATCCGTTGGCAAGTGCAGTAAAATGTGCCACAAGGGTTACAACCGTTAGTTATAGTTATCTCGATGAAATGAGAAGCAATGCCAATGGTCTTGAAAGTTTGTTTGAATACGAACGAGGAAAATGTACCGGGATATTAAATGGAATTGATGATATTGTTTGGAATCCGGAGACTGACACTTACATAGAAGATAATTTCAACACAAAAAATGCAGCTGTCGGCAAATTGGCTAATAAAAAATTATTGTGCGAAGCATTTAATTTTGATGTAGAAAGGCCTCTGTTCGTTTTTATTGGAAGACTGGTGCATGAAAAAGCTGCAGATCTTCTGCCACAAGCCATTTACGATGCTGTTTATCACCTCGAGGGTAAAATGAGTTTTTTAATTTTAGGCAGTGGCGACCCACATGTAGAATGGGAACTGGCAAATATGAATACGCCGCTGGCTGGCTATTATAATTCTAAAATCGGGTATAACGAAAAGCTAAGTCATCAAATGTATGCCGGGGCAGATTTTTTAATGATGCCCAGTAGGGTAGAGCCTTGCGGCCTCAACCAGATGTATGCGATGCGATATGGAACTATCCCCATTGTTCGTAATAC
>JANPNY010000459.1:0-3492 GCA_031427745.1 Chitinophagaceae bacterium
GAACGGCGGGTTGGAGAAATCGCAGACCTGCGTGAACGGCGTTTGCCAGTCAATCAGCTTCGCCTCTTCCGCCCAGAACGCGTCTCGCTCGTTGATGGATTGGTTGAAATGTTCCGAGTACGCACTCATCTTGTTCCTCCACAATTTCCCGAAGTTCGGGAGCAGGCGCATTGTGCCAGTGTTTAACTCCCTCAATCATAGTGATCTTCTTCCAACTCCATATGGTTTTCGCCGGCGATGCTAAAGTATTTACTTTCTTCGTCCTTCTCTGCAATCTCTTCATCAGCATCATATAGGTCAGCACCTGACACATCAAGGTAAATACCATCATAATTGTTACACAAGTCAATTTCTTCAGGATTATCATTAAGCTCGTTAGTGGCTTTTTTAGTGGAAAGGTTCTCTGGATTGATATCCTGTACTTCCTTATCTCTACCATAAATATCATTTTCCGGCGGGTAGGCGTAAACCTTAGCCAATGCAGATGATGGTTTAACTGATTGCTTTTTTGTGCTCATCTTATTTTATATTTAAGTAAAAAATAAAACCCCGAAGTGCTTCGTACCAGCCAAACACCTTTCTAATGTAATCAAACGCTTTCCACAATGCAAAAAATCAAACATGTAATAAGCCGGTACTTTTTACTTCTATCCAATATTGTTTGCCTTGCTAATATTTTAATAATTGTGGGCCTGGAAAAATTGCTTAGGCTCTGTCAAAGAAGTTTAAAAAAATACCATCGTTTTGCGACTTTGAAAGACGATGGCATTAAGAAAAATTAAAGGTCAGCAATCAATTTGTGTAACTCATCTTTTGACTTACCAAGTTTAATTTGAAGCCTGCCCATCATTTCATCCTTTTTCCCTTCTGCAAACATAAGATCATCATCAGTTAAGGTTGCAAACTGTTGTTTCAATTTACCTTTCTGCTCGTCCCAGTTCCCTTTTAGTGTAGTAGTATTCATTGCTTGAATTTTAAATTATGGGTGTATATGATTTTACAAATATGGTAATATTAAAGGCGGAAAGTATTACACAATAAGACATACTATTTACATAATTTTCACAATTTTTTGTGGGTATTTTAAACTCTATTTTTAGCATGACTTAAAAAAATATATAGCCAATAAGTTCACCGGGAAATACATTATTTTCTAAAAAAATGAAATTAAAAATCTACGTTGCTCAATTTCAGGTATCACATGAGCATGCATGTTTTTAAGTTACGGTTAAAGAAACGTAATGGGGATGAACCACCGTTCAATCAGTAAACCGAGATGATTTGGCCAAATATAAATAGTCCTTACTGTCAAAAAATTCCTGAGCCTTGTTCTAAGCGTTTTGCAATTATAACCGCTATTAAATTTGCTCTTAATATTCAGTGGCGTTTGGGATACTTCCTGCACGAAACTAAAAAAGCGTTCACAAACAAGAATGGAGACAACAAGAAAAAGCTGTTGATTCCCGGATGCTTTGATCGTGAAATTTTGAACTTAAATTAATTGAATACAGTTATCTTAATCGCTGTCACTTTGGATAATTGTGGATAGCATTTTAAACTGCACATTGGCATTAAAATAATGTTTTGAATTAGCAGGTATGATGATACCATTCCCCATATGTAGGATATAATCCCGGTTATTAATTCTAAGTTCTGCAGTGCCCTCAATTATTTGAACATAGGTATCAAATGGATTGCTTCTTTCAATCAGTTCATTCGAATCTGAAAACGAACTTACCGTTACATTATCAGTATTTTTCTTTATAACTGTTTTGCTAACTACCATATGCGGTATATACTCAATTATTATTTCAACAATAATTTGTGTGTTACGTTTAGCTGAATCGGTCATGGCTCCACCAATATGTACCGGACTTATTAAATTGCTGACAGATTGTAAAGATTTTTCCATGAGAGGGAATTTTTTAAAACTAAAAAAAAATAACTACCATTATAATTTTTATGTAGGTTGATTTTTATTGACACTTCGCACGTTAACTCAATATGTTATACATTTTCAAGATTGTGCACCCGGCTTTTGTTAAGCTGCTTGAAACTAGAAGGAGAAACTCCGGTTACTTTTTTAAATTGATTGGATAAATGTGCTACGCTGCTGTAGTTTAACAGGTACGAAATTTCCGTCAAATTCAATTCGTCGTAAAAAAGCAATTCCTTTACTTTTTCAATTTTATGAGTTATAATGTATTGCTGAATAGTTGTTCCTTTTACTTCTGAAAATATGTTAGCGAGATAAGTATAGTCATGATGCAATTTTTCGCTGATGTAGTCAGAATAATTATTATTGGGCAAGATGTCGCAGTAATGTATCATTTCTACAATTACGTTTTTTATACGTTCTGTAAGAATACTTTTTTTATTTTCCAGTAATTCTAATCCTGATCGAAGCAGGTTTATCCTTAATTGTTCATGCTGCCATGTAGAGATTTCTTCTTGGATTTCAGCCATACCAAGATCTACAGAGCAACAGTATAACCCTAGTTTTTTGAGCTCTTCTTTCACCATCAATTTACACCGAAGGCTGACCATATTTTTAATGTAGAGTTTCAATTTCTTATGTCTTTAATACATGAATTAAAAAGTATCCAGCAGTAAATAAAAACTTTATTTAGCCTTTTCTGTATCCTTCATCCCACTCGATTTGCTGTTTTTGAATTACAGCAAATACAACTTGAGCTGATGACATGTCAGCCATATTTTCTTGATGACCAATTTGGTTTGTTGACTCAGTATCAACAATATTTTCCTGCGCCCCTGTTATATTGTAAGCCAAACCATTGAATGCCTTTTTCATTTTTGGCTGGTAGGTTTTAGCAAGAAACCTGGTAGTTTTATCAGCCCTAAAAGGATGATTGGTAAGTACCTGTTTTGAAAGTTGACCTTGTTCAGATTGTAAGAGGCCTGTTACCACACGGCTTGCCATACCGGCTTTGTAAATAGCCAGTCTCCACATTGCTCTTACAGATGTTTGGTAATTAGCATACCCACTATTTAAATTCATTGATCTACTTCTAAATGTTTCCATTGGTTTGTTTTTAATAATTTATCTGGCCAGCTTTCGTAATAACTGAATACCCTTATCTGCAATAAAAGCAGAATTGCCCAGCACACTCCTTGCGACAGTAAATTCTACCACCGTGCCTATAATACGGCGAAATATATTACCCGATTTTCCTACAATTAATTTCCTGGATAAAACTCCGGCCTCCACCGCCACAATTGTTCCAACGGCAACTTTGGCAACATCTGGATGTTCAGCAATGTTATTTACCGCGGCTTTTAACAGCCTTGCAGGTTTAAGGCTTTCAATAACCTCCCCAAATTGATTTTTAAGAGCGGCTGTTTGGACTTTGTTTTTTTGAGACAAAGATGCAATTGCCATATCGAGGTCGTTTGAATTATTTATCTCCATAAAAATTATTTTAGTAAACTTTTAATCAATGAATCTTTTATGGGTATTTTAATAATACTGTT
>JANPNY010000460.1:0-2231 GCA_031427745.1 Chitinophagaceae bacterium
ATCCTGTAAGAACATTAGACTTAACAGAAACCAGCCTCATAAAAAACGCCTATAAACACCGGATCAAAAACCTTGAAAATTCCATTGGTGGATTTGTTGTAAATATTGTTTTCAAAAAAGAATCTTTTAAATATATAAAGCACAATTATTATTACCATAAAGAAGGGCATGTGTGGCATTTGGTTGATTACACTGAAGCCAACTGGCCACTTTGCTATGCCATATTTTTTTCAGCCTCTTCTGGTTCGGGAGAGTATGCAGAATCCATGAGCATTCTTACCTACATGAAATATGAGGAGGTGAAACAGTGGGGAGATACCATTAACACAGTTTCGGAAGAAGCAAGTAGGGGAGAAGATTATGACGCATTCAAGAAACAGAAAGCAGAAATACTCATAGACTTGGTGCAGGAAAAATTTCCGGGTTTAAAAGATTGTATTAAATCTTACTATACGGCCACTCCACTTAGTTACCGTGATTATATTGGCAATGATGATGGATCGATGTATGGTATTGTAAAGGATTACAGAAATCCATTAAAAACATTTATTTCGCCACGTACCAAATTGCCAAACCTGTATTTAACCGGGCAAAATTTAAATTTACATGGTATATTGGGAGCTACAATGAGTGGCCTGGTTACCTGCATTGCTTTTTTGGGGAACGAGGATATTATAAATAAAATCAGGAATGCTTAAAAGAAAAAAACTAGTTAGATGGAGCTTGTATGTGGTAGGATCAATCCTGCTGTTATTGATTGGCGCTACTATTTACGTTAAACAGGTATCTAAAATTGAAGTGCCCGATGTAAAAGATAAGAGCAGTTTAAAACTGCAACGCACTGATGAAGGCAATGGTTTTTATACCCTGAAAAATAACTGGTTCAGGAAAAGCAAAACAGGTTTGTTTGAATTATATGTGGAGGGAGAACCTTTTGAGCGGGGTGTTATAAACGGTAAGCTAACCAAAGAACTGGTGATGCGCCAGGAAGATCATTTTAGTGAGCAGATTTTTAAAATGGTACCGTCGGAATATAAGCGAAGCTATCTCAAAGATCTGATCGGCTGGTTCAACCGCAACCTTGATAAGAATATTACAGAAGAATACAAGGAAGAAATTTATGGTATCTCAGCATCTGCCTCAGATAAATACCAATACCTGGGCAACAATTACCAGCGCATTTTAAATTATCATGCAGCACACGATATTGGACATGCCTTGCAAAACCTGGCCCTGGTTGGTTGTACCTCTTTCGGTACCTGGCACGAACGATCGGCAGACAGCACCATGATCATTGGCCGTAATTTTGATTTTTATGTGGGGGATAAATTTGCCGAAGATAAAATCGTAGCATTTTTTAACCCCACAGAAGGACATAAGTTTATGACAGTTACCTGGGGTGGTTTTATCGGTGCCGTTTCGGGTATGAACGAAGCCGGTTTATCGGTAACAATCAACGCAGCAAAATCAGATTATCCATTGGCTTCAGCCACACCTGTTTCTTTGGTAACAAGGGAGATATTACAATACGCAAAAAATATTGCCGAGGCTATTGCAATAGCAAAAAAAAGAAACATGTTTGTGTCGGAATCGTTTTTGGTTGCTTCTGCTGCAGATAACAAAGCTGTTATCATAGAGAAAACACCCACTACCCTGGATGTATATGATCCGCATAAAAATTTTATTGTTTGTACCAATCATTTTCAAAGCAATGGTTTGGCAAAATCAAAAAAGAATTTGGAGCAGATAAATGAAAGTGCTTCACCATACCGTTATGAAAGATTAACAGAATTGTTAAACGCCAATGGTAAAAACACGGTGCAGAAAACCATCAATATTTTAAGAGATAGAAAAGGGTTGCACAATGCTGACATAGGCCATGGAAATGAAAAAGCAATCAACCAGTTAATCGCCCATCATTCTGTTGTTTTCGAACCTCAGAAACTGATCGTTTGGGTATCAACGGCTCCCTGGCAATTGGGGCAGTATGTTGCCTATGATTTAAAGAAGATATTTGCTATGCACGGGTTAAAAAGAGATATGGAGGTTTCCAATTCAAATCTTACCATTGCACCGGATTCTTTTTTATTGACAAAAGAATATAAAAATTTTGAAAGCTTTAGGAAATTTAAACAGCGTATTGCAGATGGCGAAAAGATAGATGCAGACAGCCTTGTAGCAACCAACCCGCAATTTTTTCATGCGTATATTTTAGCCGGCGATTATTTGTA
>JANPNY010000461.1:0-2767 GCA_031427745.1 Chitinophagaceae bacterium
TCCTCTTGCATCCATTCTATCGGCTGCTTTGTTGCTGGAAATTTCATTTGGCCTAAAGGCAGAAGCAGAAGCGGTAGTAAATGCAGTAGATGCAGTTTTAAAAGCAGGCTTTAGAACAAGAGATATTGCCGATGCAAACACTGCCTTAGAAAAAATTTTAGGCACACAAGCCATGGGAGAAGAAGTGTTGAGGCGTTTATAAAGAACTAAATCAATTTTTAAAAAGGGCACTCGTCAGGGTGTCTTTTTTGTATTTAATAATAAAAGATTCTCCCTTCAATTAATGTGGTGATTTTTGCAAATCTTATCCATAAAGTCAGCAGGCACCCCATCTCAGTAAATTTCTTATCCGGATATTTTATATTTTTTAAAATGGAATATCCAATTTATTTTGTAAGTTGAAGCCCAGATAATTAACACCACGCTTATTCTATTTAATCACAAAGAAAAGTTTTTTATGACCAGATTCTTATTGGTAACCTTATCATTCATTTTTTCTATTGCTGTCCTTGCGCAAAATACAGGCAGTACCGCCTCGCCACTATCCACTGTAAAACGCCCCAAAATAGTGGTGGGCATTGTGGTTGATCAAATGCGGTGGGACTATCTCTATCGCTACACCAACCGCTATGCAGAAAATGGTGGGTTTAAGCGGCTTCTTAACAAGGGCTTCTCTTGCGAAAACACATTGATTCCCTATACACCAACTGTTACCGCTTGCGGACATGCCAGTATTTATACAGGCTCGGTTCCTGCAATTAACGGCATTTCCGGCAACGACTGGTGGGATTACAACCAGAACAAATTTGTTTATTGCACCGAAGACACCGTTGTAGAGACTGTGGGCAGCAACACTGCATTGGGACAAATGAGTCCTAAAAATTTGCTTTCTACAACCATTGGCGATGAATTGAAGCTTGCTACCAACTTTCGCAGCAAAGTGATAGGTATTGCTATTAAAGACAGGGGGGCTATTTTGCCGGCGGGGCATAGCGCAGACGCAGCCTATTGGTATGATAATAAAACCGGAGACTGGATCACCTCATCCTACTATGAAAATAGTCTTCCAGCATGGGTAAAAGATGTAAATGCTAAAAAGCTGGTTGATAAATATTACGCACAGGATTGGCCACTGTTGTATGCAGCCGATACTTATGAACAAAGTGCCTTTGGCAGAAAAGGATTTCCTCGTGATACCAAGCAATATGTAGGAAAAAATTACAGTGTAATTGCCGCCATACCGTATGGCAATACGTTTACTTTTGACATGGCAAAAGCTGCCATTACCGGGGAAAAGATGGGTACAACTGACAATACGGATATGATTGCAATTAGCCTATCTACCCCCGATTATATTGGGCATGCCTACGGACCAAATTCGGTAGAACAGGAAGATTGTTTTTTACGGCTTGATAAAGATTTAGGCGAGTTTCTCGACTTTTTGGATGAGAAACTAGGCAAAGGAAACGCCCTTGTTTTTTTAACGGCAGATCACGGGGTTGCCAACATGCCGGCGTTTTTAAATGAACATAAAATACCAGCAGGAAATTTTGATAGTCAAAGAGTGGAAGAACAATTAAGTTCCTACCTTAAAAAAAAGTATGACGGTGGTAACATTGTTACAGGCATATTAAATTACCAGGTGTACCTGGACAGAAATGTGATGGCTGAAAACAAAATAAATAAGGAAGCTGTATATGCCGATGTAATTGACTTTCTTACAAAAAATTCGGCTATCGACAGAGCATTTGCGTTGGATGCAATTAACCAGACTACCTTACAAACAAGGGTAAAAGAAGTTCTTACTAATGGATATTACCCCAGCCGCAGCGGTGATATACAAATTGTATTACGACCGCAGTTTATTGATGGGTTTTTAAAAGGAGGCTCCACCCATGGTGTATGGAACCCTTATGACACCCACATTCCATTAGTATGGTATGGATGGAATATCAAGCAGGGTAAAACATACAGGGAAACGTATATGACTGATATCGCTGCTACCATTGCTGCCATGCTTAGCATACAAATGCCCAGCGGATGTGTTGGCCATGTTATTGATGAGACTATTATCAAATAGGTTTACATGTAACTGAGGATTATAAACAACTTTTTAAAACAGTATTTTTTTAGATGTTAAAATTTAAATGTATGAAAGTATTATTTTCAACCTTATTGGTTTCGCTGGTTTGCTGCCAGGTAATTTTAGCCCAACCCAAGGCGGTTAAGAGCGAAAGTTTTTTTGCTGAAGAGTCCATGTTAAGTGCAACATTGGTTTCTCCAATGAATAAATTCCTGAGTAATAAGAGCACCAAAGGGGTAGAGAATTTTCCGGCACGTTTTTCCATAAAGTTTCCCGAGGGCGAAGAAGTTAGTGAGCAAATTCTGGTAGAGCTAAGGGGGCATAATAGAAGAGAAAATTGCTATTTCCCACCACTAAAACTTATTTTTAAAAAGAAAGATTCCTCCAAATCTGTTTTATCTCCGTTAAAATCGCTAAAGCTTGTAAGTGGTTGCAGAAACAACAGTGTGTACAGCCAATATGTGTTAAAAGAATTTATTGCGTATAAAATATACAATCAGTTAACTGACAAAAGTTTTAGGGTACGGTTATTAGATTTAAATTATGTAGATACCCTGAATAAAAAGGCATTTAAAAACTATGCTTTTTTATTGGAAGACGTTAAAGAAATGGCCAAGAGAAATGATTGCAGGGACTGGGCAGAGGGAAGGCCCAATACAGAGTATACCGACAGGAAGCAAATGC
>JANPNY010000462.1:0-7625 GCA_031427745.1 Chitinophagaceae bacterium
CATCACCGTTCCTTTTAACACTGGCCGCCCGTTTTTTAAATCAATCATATACACATAACTGCCGGTTTGTAAAGGCGTTCCTTTAAAAGTACCATTCCATGGGGCAGCAACGCCGTTGCCGGTGAATACGTTTTCGCCGAGGCGGTTATAAACGGATACAACGGCATTGGGATAGGCTGATAAAGCCTCCATTCGCCAGGTATCATTTACCCCATCGCCATTGGGCGAAAAGGCATTGGGTATATACAAATCATTAAACACCTGCAACAGCATGGTATCGCTGGCAATACCACAGCCAATGGAAGACACAGCGCTTAATACATACGTTATATTAAAGTTGGCAGTAGCTCTTGGCCTTAGCAAGGCCGGGTTATTTAAAAACAAATCGGGCGTCCAGGTATGGTTAACATTAACCGAATCAGTTATGCTGCCATCCAGTATAATTGACTGGCCCTTGATAATGATTTTATCGGCCCCGGCAGAAACGATGGGTTTTGTATTAACAACAACCAACACACTGGCAGTATCGGTACAATTATTATTGCCCGTAACTGTTACGGTGTAGGTAGTAGAATTTACCGGGCTTGCCATTGGGCTTGAGCTGCTGGCATTTGACAAGCCGGTAACCGGCAACCATGCATAACTATTGCCGCCGCTTGCAATCAACAAAACCGAATCGCCGAAACAAATTTGTTGCGTATTGCTAACAACGGCTGCAGGTAGCGGAAAGGTAGCTACCAGTGTGCTGGTAGTATCTTTACAACCAAATAAATCGGCAGCAATCACCCTATATAAACCGGCAGCATTGGTAGCGATAAATGTAGGGATGGCCTGCGTAGAAGTGAAGCCCCCCGGGCCCGTCCAGCTATAGGAAGCTCCACCGGTTGCAGTTAAAATAAGGGTACTGTTTTCACAAACCGGTCCGTTATTTATTGCAGTAGCCACTGGTGGATTGTGCATAGTGATGTTAACGATATTTGAAGCCACCCTGCAATTACTAATGCCAATATTGCTGCTTTCTGCAACCGTTAACCGGTAATAATATGTACCTACCCCGGTTGCATTCCGAACATAGGTAAGCATATTAGCACCGGGGATATCTGTCCAGTTAATACTATCCGGGCTAAACTGCCATTGAAAAGCTGGTGAAGTGTAACCGATGCCAACGTTGCCCGATAAAGTAGTTGATGAGGTATCTCCTTTACAAATATCAATTACAGATTGGTTGGTACTGGCTGAACCTGCAGTAACTGTTGGGCCGCATGGCCTGAAAGTAATATCATCCAGCGCAAGGTCGTTGCCACAGCCTCCGGGGGCGTTATTGGTTATTCGTATTACCACTGTGCTGCTGGTTGCCGGTGTTGTAAAAAAAAATCCGTACTGCTTCCAAACTGCGTTAGTAGTTTCCACTATGTCGCCGGTATTATAAGTACTCAGTACAACGCCGTCTGCTGTTTCAATATTAAAAGTAAGCTTTGGTTTATTGGGCGAGCCGTTGCATGCAGTAGGGACTATCACGTTTGTGATCCATGTAGCAAATTCATAGTTCGTGTTTGCACATAAATTTTTAACGGTGTCAACAAAAAAAACGCCTGGTGCAACCGAGGCATTTACCAGCATCATATAGCCCATTATATCTCCCGGCGTATGATCTTCGTTATAGGTAAGCCAGCTGTTTCCAAAACATCCGGATGTATTGTTCACAATGGTATAAAAACCATCATTGGGGCAAATGCTGCTGGTAAACGCATAAGTAGTAGTACCGGGCGCAAGGCTGGGGCCAGGATTGGGGCCTGAACCAAAAGTTAGATTTACCACCGGGTCTCCCAAGCTTCCGGTACATATTTGCGCCCGGGCGGCTGTTATCACGTAAAAGAGTAAAACAAACAGGTTTACTAAAAACCTGAAACGGGAGCGGAATTTTTTCATTTATTTTTTTTCCAATTATTTCAATAGCAAATGGTTGCTTTTAACACGAGCTTACAAATACACATTGCGTTGCTAATATCAGCCTACAATTTCACACTATTTTTTTAAATTTTAATTTCATTTTAGGTGGTTGAGGTATTTCATTTTATTTTTACCGCCGGTTCCAGGATTATGGTGCCGTTTTCTAGACAATATCAATTATCAATTATCAATTATCAATTATCAATTATCAATTATCAATTATCAATTAACTTATGGTAGACGTAATTCTGGGCCTGCAATGGGGCGATGAAGGGAAAGGAAAAATAGTGGATTTTTTTGCACCCGGTTATGATGTGGTTGCCAGGTTTCAGGGCGGGCCAAATGCAGGACATACCCTTTATGTAAACGGAGAAAAAGTAGTACTGCACCAAATACCGAGTGGTATTTTTCATGCAGATAAAATTAACCTGATTGGTAATGGCGTGGTGTTAGATCCGGTTACGTTAATGAAAGAATGTGCTACAGTTGCTTCGATGGGGGTAGATTATAAAAAGAATCTTTTTATCAGCCAGCGTGCCCACTTTATTTTACCTACGCACAGGGCGTTGGATAAAGCAAGTGAACTTCAAAAAGGCAATGATAAAATTGGTTCTACCCTTAAAGGTATTGGTCCGGCTTACATGGATAAAACAGGTCGCAATGGCTTACGGGTAGGCGATTTGCTCGATAAAAGTTTTACCTCACAATACATCAAGCTGCGGCTTAAACACCAGCGCCTGCTGGATAATTATAATTTCCAGGAAGACATCAGCAGCTGGGAAGATGAATTTTTTGAAGCAGTTGAAATGCTGAGAAGTTTCAATATTGTAAATGGTGAATATTTTATTAACGACAAAATTGCCCAGGGAAAAAAGGTACTTGCTGAAGGCGCACAGGGAAGCATGCTGGATGTGGATTTTGGTACCTTCCCGTTTGTAACCAGCAGCAATACCATCACTGCCGGCGTTTGCAGCGGACTAGGCATTGCACCACAAAAAATTAAAGAAGTATTTGGTGTTTCAAAAGCATATTGTACAAGGGTGGGCAGCGGGCCTTTCCCTACCGAACTGCATGACGAGACCGGCGAACTGATAAGAAAAACAGGCAGCGAATTTGGCAGTACAACAGGCAGACCACGCCGCTGCGGCTGGATTGACCTGGTAGCACTGAAATTTGCCTGCATGATAAATGGTGTTACACAAATTATTATGACAAAGGCTGATATTTTAGATGCATTGCCGGAATTAAAAGTTTGTCATTCCTATTCAATAAATGGTGTGGAAACAAATGAAGTTCCTTTTCAAATGAATAAGTTGGATATTGTACCGGTGTATGAAAGTTTTGAAGGATGGCAGTGTGACAGCAGCGCCATTAGTACCTACGAAAACCTGCCGGTAAAAATGAAGGAGTATGTACAACACCTCAACCAGTATTTACAAGTACCTGTAACCCACATTAGTAACGGACCAGGGCGGGATCAAATAGTAAAAGCTTAAAAAAATAAATAAAATAAAAGCCTTTTTATTTGGCTAATTAAAAATCTCTAAGAAATTTTACAGTTCAATTAATCAATATGGCTAAAAAACCTATCGAAGAAAAAACTTCTACCCCAAAAGCTACAGGCGCTGCAAAGAAAGCCCCTGTTAAGGCGACTGTTAACCCTAAAAAGGAAGAAGATGATGATGATGACAATGATGAACTGGATGAAGATATCAAGCCGGTAAAAAAAGGTAAAGCATCTTCTAAAAAAAGTAAGGATGAGGAGGAGGAGGATGACGAAGATGATGTAGAGGTAGAAGACGAATGGGAAAAACCAGAAAAAGGTGATGATGACTGGGACCCTGACTTTGCTGAATTTGATGTGCCGAAATCAAAAACAAAAAAGCCTGCCGGGAAAAAATCTGCCAAAGATGATGACGATGATTTTAAAATTGATGATGATTTTAAAGATTTAGGCTTTGATGATTTACGTGGCGGCGGTGGTGGATTTGATGATGATGATGATTTTTAAAACAAATACAAAAGCACAGGTTGCTGTATTGGCTATAATACTAACAAGTGAAAATACCTGTCTCTTTCCCGATTGATAATTTTAAAGAAACCAAAATACAAATGTTGAACTGGGCAAACCGGTTCAACATTTTTTGTTTATTGGATAATCATCAATACCATTTTGAAACTCCTGCTTTTGAATGCCTGCTGGCAGCGGGTTGCAAAGCCTCGGTATCGGCAAATGCCGGCACTGCCTTTGAGCAATTGAGGCTGTTTAGCCAACAAAATCCGGGTTGGCTGTTTGGCCATTTTGGTTACGATCTTAAAAATGAACTGGAAGAATTACAGTCCAATAATAAAGATGGAATTGGCTTTAGCGATCTGCATTTTTTTGTACCTGAAATTGTAGTAGAACTCTCCGCCAACCAATTGACTATTTATTGCGACACCGACAATGCGCAGGATATATTTAATGAAATAAAAGATTCACCTGCTTGCATTCCTACAACAACAATTACAACACCTATTGCAATACAACACCGTATTTCCAGGCAAGCATATATTTCGGCAGTGCAGGCCTTGCAGCAACATATACTGAGGGGAGATTGCTATGTAATTAATTTCTGCCAGGAATTTTTTGCTGAAGCTGCCCCTATTAATCCATTGGCTATTTACCAATCGTTAGCAGAAATTTCCCCCAATCCATTTGCGGCGCTGTATAAAGTAAATAAACAATTTTGCATCAGTGCCAGCCCGGAACGCTACCTAAAAAAAACAGGAGATCTCCTTCTTTCGCAGCCCATAAAAGGCACTTCAAAACGCCAGGTGGAAAACGCTGCAATAGATGAAGAAAATAAACAGCAATTATTAAATAGTGAAAAGGAAAAAAGTGAAAATGTAATGGTGGTAGATCTTGTACGAAACGACCTGGCAAGGGTTTGCAAAGAAGGTTCGGTTAAAGTATCAGAGTTGTTTGGCATGTATAGTTTTCCGCAGGTGCACCAAATGATCAGCAGCATACAAGGCATACTCCCGGAAGATACAAACTGGATAGATGCAATAAAAGCAACCTTCCCGATGGGTTCTATGACGGGTGCCCCTAAAAAAAAGGTAATGCAGTTAACAGAACATTATGAGCAAACCAAAAGAGGATTGTATTCCGGATCCATCGGCTATGTACACCCCAATGGTAATTTCGATTTTAATGTAGTGATCCGAAGTATTTTATACAACGCTGCCACTCAATATTTATCCTTTGAAACCGGCAGTGCTATTACCTTTAACAGTATCGCAGCCGATGAGTACGAGGAGTGTTTACTAAAAGCCGCAGCACTGATACAGGTGTTACAGCCAAACCCTAATACAGAAGTGTAGGGAATATTTTTGAACCGGGCAACACTCAAGCGGCAAATTCCATCAATCAATTTCCTAACCCAACTCACCTGCTACACCACTCAACTTCTAAACACTAAACCCCTAAACTCAGAACTCCTGACTTATCGCAAACTAAAATCCATACTTTTCATTTTTTTTTGTCCAGGCAACTGATCACTGAATAAGCATCGTTGCATCGCCCTCTTGTACTTTTGAATATATGGCAGCGCTTTCAATTTGCGAACAGCTCTTTAATTTATGAGCAAGGGTAAGGAGTTCTGAAACCACTAAACTACTAAACCCCTAAACCACTTCTATCCTTCATCAATACTGGTAACGCCGCCACTCACCGCAAACTTCATACTTTCCGATGCGCTGATATTGGTAATTTCCTTAGTTCTGTTTCGGGGGATAATATATACATTACCCGAAACAGAATAAGCCATGGGTATATAGACCGCCACATGATCGTTAAACCCAAAGTCTGCCATATCCTCCTGAGTAATAAAACCAATCCGCCATACATCTTTATCATCAATATTGGCCAGCACACTTTTGGTAAACTTCTTTTTATCTCCTGCAAATGCTTCAAAAAATTCCTTTAGCGTTGTGTAAAGAAATTTTATTACCGGCACTTTGTGCAGCACCCTGTCAATGGCCTCCTCAATTTTTCCAAACAAAAACGAGGAAGATATATACCCTACAAAAAGTACCAGTAAAATCACCACCAAAAATCCCAATCCCGGTATTTGCCGGATATTACCCGCTTTATCTTCCATTAACGAAGGGAACATGCTATGAATGACATTGGGTAAAATTCCATCTACAAAACTAAAGGCAGCAGCAATGGCCCAAATAGTAATGGCGATAGGGGCTATTACCAGCAGCCCTTGTAAAAAAAACTGAATTAGCCTTCTATAACTGGCAGTTTTGTTCATAACGCTATATTTTATTACAACAAAGATAACAGATTGACCAGCCAGCCCGGAATATGAAATAATTGTTATGAATGGTAAAATAACTTCATGGAAACTTTGGTAACATAAATAGTTTCCTTAGTTTTGCCTCCTATTATGGCAGACATACAAACCGCAGAAAGAATAAAGCAAAAAGCACACGACCTGGTAATGCAGTATGGCATTCGCAGTGTAAGCATGGATGATATTGCCAGTGCGTTGGGCATCAGTAAAAAAACAATCTACCAGTATTTTGCTGATAAGGATGAGTTGGTGGAAGCTGTAATTAAATATAAAACCGATGAAAACCAGCAATGCTGCAATAAAGATAAATTAAGTGCAAAAGATGCAGTGCATGAAGTGTTTCTTGCCATTGAAATGATGCAGGAAATGTTTGCAAATATGAACCCATCGATTATACACGACCTGGAAAAATTTCATCCAAAAGCTTATAGCATTTTTCATAGTCATAAGTATAATTTTTTATACAAAGTGCTTAAAGAAAATATAGAGAGAGGCATTGCAGAAGGAATGTACCGTGAAGATATAGACCCGGATATTATTGTAAAAGCAAGGTTAGAAAGTATGATGATGGCCTTTAACCAACAGGTATTTCCAAAAGCAAAATATAGTTTAGTGCAGGTAGAAACAAAGCTTACAGAACATTTTCTATTTGGTCTTGCTTCGCTAAAAGGACACAAACTAATTTTAAAATATCAACAGGAAAGAAAAAATAACACTATTAATGACAAAAAGAAATAGCATAATGAAACACAAATTGCTAACTGCATTATTGATATGCCTGTTGATAAACCAGGTTACAAATGCCCAGGTAACCAATTACTTTTCTGTAAAACAAACGGTTGATTACGGAATAAAAAATGCAGTGCAGGTAAAAAATGCTTTGCTGGATATTAAAATACAGCAACAAACCAACAGGGGAATAACCGCTATGGCACTTCCTCAATTAACTGGCAGTATTTCAACTACGCACTTTTTTAATGTGGCAGTACAAACGCTACCCAACTTTATTTCTCCTTCCACTTACCAGGTATTAATTGATCAGGGGGTAAAAGACGGCAATGGTAATCCGATAAAATTTCCGGCGGGGGGCTTTGGTAATATTAATGCACAGTTTGGTGTTCCGTGGACGGCAAGCGCAGGCTTTGATCTTAATCAGATTTTATTTGACGGGCAGGTATTTGTGGGGCTACAGGCAAGGAGTGCAGCGATGGATCTTGCAAGAAAAACTGCTGATGTAACAACTGAACAGATAAAAGCCAACATCTACAAAGTTTACTGGCAACTGGTAGTGGGTAAAAGTCAGTTGGGCAGCATCGATGCCAACATAGA
>JANPNY010000463.1:0-4439 GCA_031427745.1 Chitinophagaceae bacterium
TGGAGCAGGTGCCTGGCCGGTTACAAACGGATTTTCTTTGCGGTAGCTAACTGCAGAATTGTACCTGTAATTGTTAAGCTCTACGCCAAGGCCATATTTTAAGTTTACATGATGCTGTATGAGATTTAGTCGTTGCATAAAAAACCAAATGTTTATGTTCAGGCTTTTTGTTACATCGAGATTAAAGTCGTTGGTACCTAATGGGGCGGCACCTGCCCTGTTGTAAAGGTAATTTCCGGTATTACCGTAGATGGTACGATCAACATAATTTGAAAACCCAAAATCTACAATAAACCAGTTTGTACTTACATTTTTAGGCTCTCTTCTTTGTTGTTTTGTAACCGAAATACTCGTACCAGGATGTTTTTCGTCTGGATTTTTTCTATTTATAATTATGATATTACCTATGCGAATGGTATCGTTTTCTTTTTTTGTTAATTCGGTGCTGTCAGATTGGGCATTTGTGCTGGTAACATAGCATAGCAATGCCATTAGAGTAAATAGCTGTTTCATGTTGTTGAGTTTAAAATTTATTGAATTGCAAAAGAGAGGTTGGCAATTTTAAAATTATCACTGCCACCATTAGGTTGGGTATTTGTTTTTCTTTGTACTATACGTTTAACCTTTTTAAAAAATCCCCCGATTTTTGTTTTTTTGTTGTCTTCTTCGCTATCATCAAAGCCGAAGTTAATGGTGTTGTTATCAATATTTTCATTGGTAATTGAAGTATTACTTGCATACACATTTTTATCAATCGGTAAATCATTTATAGCGACGTTTTTTTCGGGTTGTTCTTCTTTGGATAATACGGTTGCAATGGTAGTATTGTTACGCTGGGCATTGTTAAGATTTTCTAAAGATGGCTCTGGCAAATGATTCGAGGGCTTTTCATTTACATTAGCATTCTGCTGCATAGCAATCGTCTCTTGCCTGTTGGTCTTATTAACAACCGGAATTTTTATACCATTGGTTGTATTAGTATTTTTAGAATCAAGGGTAGTTGATGAGCTGTTTACTTCGGCAATTTCCTGAATATTTTTTGTTGTAACAATTGAATCAATTTGCATTTTTTCAATTGCCGGCATTTTTTTACTGTTGCCAGGAATTTCTTGTTTATTGCTGGCCGATGTTTCTATGGCAGCCCTTTCGTTGTTATTAAAATAAACAACACTACCCCACAAGCCAAATCCTATCAACACTGCGGCAGCAGCCATTCTCCACCAACGGATAGCAATCACTCTTCCGTTATCTTCTTGTTTATAAAGAGCGGCCTTATCTTTAAAAACAATGCTGTTGTCTGCGGAAATTTTGGTTAATTGTAAAACTTCCCATTCCTTTTTACAAGCATCATCCTGACTAATGATGCAAGTAATATTTTTTACCTCCGCTTTATTGAGTTCTTTATCTAGCAGTAACAACAATTTTTCCTGTATTTCATCTGTAACCGCCGGTTTTTTTAGTAATCTGTCTTTGGCAGAAAAAGAAATGGCTTCTGGTACAACAACGCTTTGTTGAAACATCGTCAATTCTTCTTTAAGGTCCGGATTTTGTTGAATAAAAACATCCACAGCAGTTTTCTCCTGCACAGATAACTCATTATCTATATACAGTATAAAAAATGTTTCGTAATTATTTCGGTTGATATTCATTTTTTGTAGTACTTATTTTTATCTAAACTTCTTTTTATAAGTTGGAATGGATTAAATGATATTTTCTGGTTTTACAATGTACGCTCTCAGCTGCAGCCTTGCCCGGTGTAAATATACCTTTACCTGGCTTTCACTTAGTCCGGTTATTTGCCCAATATCTTCATAACTATAACCCTCGTAATCCTTTAGCATCACCAAGCTTTTTTGCGTTTCATTCAATCTGTTTAATGCCTCATTCAACACTTTTTTTGAGTCGTGCTGCTGATGATTGCTGATTTTTGTATTATCGGTAAACGTTTCCTGCAGTATTACTCTTTTGTTTTTCCTGATGTGGTCAATCATTTGATTGTATGCCACCGTAAATAAAAAGCTTTTGCATTTGCTGTTATCAACGGTATGCCTGGTAACCCACATTTTTTCGAAAGCCCCCTGCACTATGTCTCTTGCATCCTCTTCATGCCTTAAATTTTTAAGGACAAAGCGATACACATTGTCTGCATACATGGTTACACAATGGTTGTACTCTTTCTCAGTCATACAGTTTTTTAACAGCTGGTATTGTAATAATGTTAATTTAAGTATTGGTAGTACGATCTATAAAAGCAAAAGTTACAAAAAATATAAAAAATTATTCTTCTGATGGAATGATGCTGTAAGAAAGAATATTCCACGGAGAAGAAGATTTAGCACCATTGCACTCCTGGCTGCATTTTAATGGAACTTTTTTAGCAGGCTCGTTGTTGGCAATATCGCTTTTATAGGATGTAAATACCAACAGGACTATAGAACAGCAGGCAAATAACAATAAAATAAATCCTGATTTTTTTATTGACATGGAGGCAGTTTTTTCGGTAAAACGAAAATAAAAATAAAAAGTTACAGGTTTAAACGAATGGATGTTAAAGTTGGTACAAAAACAAGTTGCTAAAATCAGCAGCCGGTTAACTATTTTTGTAAGTCTCAACTATACATATATGAACAACAATTTTGTACAAAGGATAGCAACCGAAATAGAGGAAATAAAGACAGCCGGGCTCCTAAAAACAGAGCGAATTATAAACAGCGAACAAGGGGCCGAAATTATTGTTGGCGGAAAAAATCTATTAAACTTTTGTGCTAATAATTACCTGGGTCTTTCTTCTCACCCCAAGGTGGTAGCAGCTGCCAAAAAATACATTGACCTGCGTGGCTATGGGTTGAGCAGTGTTCGTTTTATTTGTGGCACACAGGATATACACAAAGAATTAGAGCAAAAACTTTCCTCTTTCCTGGGTACAGAAGACACCATTTTATACGCCGCCGCATTTGATGCCAATGGTGGCTTGTTTGAACCATTGTTTAATGAAGAAGACGCCATTATAAGTGATGCATTAAACCATGCAAGTATTATCGATGGCATTAGATTGTGCAAGGCGCAACGCTATCGTTACGAGCACAACAATATGGCAGATCTTGAAAATAAATTAAAAGAATCGGCCCACCTGCGTAACAGAATTATTGCCACAGACGGCAGCTTTAGTATGGATGGTACCATTGCACAATTGGATAAAATTTGCGACCTCGCCGATAAATATGATGCCATCGTAATGGTAGATGAATGTCACTCATCCGGCTTCCTGGGAAAAACAGGAAGAGGCACGCATGAGTATAGAAACGTAATGGGCAGAGTGGATATCATCACCGGTACACTGGGGAAGGCATTGGGAGGCGCCAGTGGCGGATTTACCTCTGGCAAAAAAGAAATCATTGAAATGTTGCGGCAGCGAAGCAGGCCCTATCTTTTCTCCAACACAGTAGCGCCAAGTATTGTTGGTGCATCTATTGTAGTGTTGGATTTATTGAGCCAGTCTACCGACCTCAGGGATAAATTAGAATCAAACACAATGTACTTCCGCACCAAAATGACTGCAGCAGGTTTTGATATAAAACCGGGCGTTCATCCAATAGTTCCCATTATGTTATACGATGCTGTACTTGCTCAAAAATTTGCAGCCGAATTATTAGACGAAGGTATTTATGTTATTGGTTTTTTCTTTCCGGTTGTAGCAAAAGGGCAGGCCCGGATTAGAGTACAGCTTAGTGCCGCCCATGATGTTCAACAGTTGGATAAAGCAGTTGCAGCATTTGTGAAAGTTGGGCACAAATTAGGGGTGTTGGGTGTTGCACCCATCAATAAACCTTAAGTTAGAGACTCCAATATCTAAAGCTGCCACTTGAACACTTGCTGGTTTTAAAAGAAAAAAAATATGACTACAACAGAACAAACATTTTTAGCTAAAAGCACCATAAAAGCAGCAGATCTTGACCATCGCCGCAAAATAAACTTCAATATAAAACAGTACAACAACAAAGTACCAGAAGGAAAGCAACAGTTTTCGGATTTACACTTGGCAAGAGAAAGAGCCAAAAATATAAAATGGCGTGCGATTGAAACACTGGATCAGCAACTGGAAGAATTTGAACTAAACTTTACCAAGCGTGGCGGTACAAACGTAGCATTCAATCCTGTTGAACAGTTGTCTGCTTCGTTCATTACATCACCTGTGGCTGTTACTGTTTTATCGTATTCACATGTTGCATTTGTATAGATCGTAACGTTTACAGGACGGGTAAACGTCGGTGCTGTGTTGTCTCTTACTGTGATCGTCTGTACCTGGTCTGCTGCTGCATTGCCGCAGTTATCTACAAGTGACCATGTACGTGCAATTGTAAATCCACCATGGCAGCCTACTATTGCTACCGGTGCTGCATCTACAAACGTAGCATTCAATCCTGTTGAACAGTTGTCTG
>JANPNY010000464.1:0-5995 GCA_031427745.1 Chitinophagaceae bacterium
CAGGTTATATGGTAATTGATGGTGGCGCACCCACCACCGTTTCTTACATCAGCAATGCCACACCCATACCGGCAGATAAAAATGAAATTGCTGTATGCACTGCCATGGCCGGCGAAATGCTCGGTATGCAATTAATATACATGGATGCAGGTAGTGGCGCCAAACGACCTATTACAGAAAGTATGATAGAACAGGTTTCAAAAGCTATAGAGGTGCCATTAATAATTGGCGGCGGTATTATTGAGCCGGAAAAAGCTTACCTCAATTGCAAAGCCGGTGCCGACGTAATTGTTGTTGGCAACGCCATCGAAAAAGATGCTTTGTTAATAAGAGAAATGGCTGCAGCCGTGCATTCTGTTGCAGTAACGGTGTAATGTGTTATGCGCTTGTTTTATCGGTAAAATATTTTTATGAATCTGCCATAGCAAATATTTAAAGTGATTTTATGTTACCACCCATTAAGATTACAATACAACAGATAAGCTAATTAAAGTAACCTCCTTTACTATTTTCCGTTTATACCATGCACTTCCATCACATTATTAACGCCGCCCTAAGCAAAGACAATGACCGGCCCTTAATGCAAAAGGAAGTGTACCCGGTTAGCCATCAACTGCAACAATACCTGCAATTATTTAACAGGGATATTGAGTTACCGATTGCCTACTCCGATTTGTTTCATTACCAATACACCAATGCTATTAAAGATAAAAACGGTAAACACACCCATTGGGAAAATGTAGTGTATGAGCCTGCAACGCTAGCTGCATTAACGGCTAAATTAATAGCAACTTATCAACTGTTACATCAACTGCCATCCGCTGATTATACGATTACTGCTATTGACTTTTGTGAATTTGCCAACAGCATGCCTTTCCGCATAAGCCTTATAAATAATGCCGATAATTCCACTAAATATTTTTACATAAAAGCCGCAGACGCCAGCCGTGTTTACGGGTTGGAACTGGAGCAGTTACTATCCCCTAACCAAACCAATTTTTTATACCACCAAAACACCTTGGTAGAAACACATATTGCGGGTGTACCCGGTGATGAGTTTTTGCTTACGATTAATGAATTATCCGCAGAAGAACAATTACTACTTGCAGAGGAATTTATTCGTTTTAATGAAAGATGTTTTGTAAGGCTGCTGGGCGATATGCGTAGCTACAATTTTGTAGTACTGCTAAATGAAACAGCGGCAAACAGCTTTCGGATTAAGGCTATTGATTTTGACCAGCAATGCTATGAGGGTAAACTCAATTTGTACCTGCCGCAGTTTTACAAGGAAAATCTTTTGTTTGTAGAACTTTCAGTAGCAATGCTGGATAAAAAAAGCATTGAAAAAATAAGGCAGGATGAACGAAAAAAACTGGCTGCCTTATACGTTGCCAATAAGCATCAGCTTGAGTTATTGATGACAGCCATGTTGCAGGAAGAAATATCTGAAAATTATAAAGTGGTCGTTCTACGAAAGGAATTGAATGCCTATCATCATGTACATCATTTTACACATTGCCGAACTATGGGGGCAATTGTACAGCAACAAATAAAACAATTACTGCTTCAATAGTACGGTTGGTTACCTGCCCCGGTTTATAATATTTCAATAATGTAAAAATTGAATCATAAAAAAGGAACCTTCAATAACAGCATCAATAAATTGGCTGTATGATAGCAGCATTTAAATATTAACTTTAACTTTCCAACTTTATAAAATGCTTTTTTTAACAATAACCGGTTATTTATACGCCTGCCATTGGCTGAAATTAAATTGGTTTCAATGAAAAGAATCTCAACCAAAACCATCATTATAACAGTATTTATAACCGCATTTTTTTGTGTGGCTTTTTTTGTGTTAGCCACTTACAGCAACTGGCGACAAACACAAAAACAACTTAAACAGGAAAACGCATCTCAGCAAGTAAGGATAATTTCAGAAACAATATTAACTCACCAGGAAAACCTGGATGCTAACCAAAAGAATTATGTAGAGGGCAAGCAAAATTTTTATACTCCGTATCAACAATCTTTAGCCACTTTAGAAAAAGACATCGCCCTACTTACCAAACTTATCGGTAATAATACTGCGAGGTACAAGGAATTACAGGAATTAAAAACCCTCCTCATAAAAAAAGCAGATCATTCGGAAGAAACTGTGAAGGCACTTTACAAAGCTGATGCAAATTCTATAACAGCAATAAACAACAACGCTAACGGCAAACAAATAAGTGATAGTATTAAGTTAATTGTTAAAAGCCTGGTTGATAAAGAGAACACAGCCCTGTATGAATCAAATTTGTTTTTAGAAAAGGCAGCACAAAAAACTACTCACAATTTTGTTGTGATGGCAATTATTTTTGTTGTTCTGCTCGTTATTTTCTTCTTTATAATAAGTGATGATTTAAAAAAAAGCGAGTTAACTTCTTTACAGTTAAACTACCAGGCATCGCTTATTGATACCATATCTGATGCAATTTTTACAACAGACACTGATTTAATTATCAAGAGCTGGAATAAATCTGCTGCAGATTTATATGGTTACACTGCACCCGAAGCAATTGGAAAACACCTGTCAACATTGCTACAGGTAAATATTGGCGAAGAAGAAAAACAAAAAAGTTTAATTGGCCTTCAAAAAAATGGCTATTACAAACTGGAATACCAGGTAATAAAAAAGAACGGAGAAGCCATATTTGTGCTGGCAAGCTTTAGCACAATGATTAATAAAGGAGTTGTAAACGGTTATGTATCGGTACATCGTGATATTACAGAAAGAAAGCAACTGGAAGAGCAACTAAAAGAATTTAACCAACAACTGGAAAAGCAGGTGAAAGCAAAAACAGTTGAACTCTCCGGCATTTTTGAGCGCATTACAGACGGGGTTATTGCATTAGATAGTAATTGGTGTTATACCTACGTTAATGAAAGAGTTTGTAAGATTTTAGGAAATCCACCGGAGTCGTTTATTGGAAAAAATATCTGGACAGATTTTCCGGAATCACAGAACAAGGAATTTTTTTACGATAGTTACAATATGGCCCTGCAAACCCAGCAATACTCTTTTTACGAATTGTATTATCCGCCGCTTAAAATGTGGATTGAGAACTATATTTATCCATCACCCTCTGGCCTGTCTGTTTATTTCCGGGACGTAACACATAAAAAAAAGACCGAAGAGGAAATACAAAAAGCCAAAGAATTTTCTGATAAAATTGTTGATAGTTTACCGGGGGTGTTTTACCTGATTGAATCGGGTGCCACTAAATTAATACGATGGAATAAAAGACTAGAGCTTGTGACTGGTTTCAACATGCAGGAGATCGCAGAAAAAGATTTTATCGAATTAATTGACCCAGCCGACAGGGAAATAGCTCTGCAAAAAATTGAAAAGGCATTTTTACTTGGGCAGGAAAATTTGGAAACAAACCTGTTAACAAAATCCGGCAAAACAATTCCATTTTATTTTACTGCGATGGCAGTAGAGATAGAAGATAAACCGTTTTTAATTGGCAATGGCATTGATATTTCTGCCAGAAGAATGGCAGAAGAAAAGTTACAAAAAAGTTTCCGGCAGATACAATTACTGGCCGGTTTAAGTGAAGCCTTAAGCCAGGCAGAAAAACCCCAGGATATTTACGAACTGGGTTTAAATGCCCTTATCAATATTGTTAATGCAGACAAAACAGCCCTCTGTATTTGCAATGAAAAAGATAAAATGCACCTGGTTGCTTCAAAAAACCTGGGGGATACTTTCATTCAGCAATTCCAGGATTTTTGCGACTGGAAAAATGAAACACAATTTACCAGGTCAATTTTAATACCGGATGTTGAAAAGGACTTATCCATAGAAAAAATTAAACCATTCTGCAACCAGGAGGGAGTTGTTTCAATGGGTCTTATTCCTCTTATTTATCAAAACAACCTGTTGGGCAAATTTGTGATTTTATTTACTTCCCTCCATGTTTTTACAGATGAAGAAATACAACTTATTGAAACCATTGCAAGAGATGCAGCTTTTGCAATCAGCGAAAAAAATGCACAGCTTGCGTTGGCTTCATCCAATCAAAAGTATAAACATCTTTTTGATTACAACCCAATGCCCATGTGGATGATCTCTTATCCAGAAAGAAATTTTATAGATGTTAACAGGGCTGCCCTAAAACATTATGGCTATACCAGGGAAGAATTTTTACAAATGAACGTGGTTGATATAAGACCGCCAAAAGATGTTGATTTATTCAAAAAAATGGTTAGTGGTTTAACTCTGGGAAGCGACTACACTGGTATATGGAGGCACCAGAAAAAAAACGGCGAAATTATACGGGTTGAAATTATTGCCCATGAAATTGTTTATGAAGGTAACAATGTAAGGCTGATACTGGCCATAGATATAGATGCAAAAATAAAAGCCGAAGAAAAGCTGCAACAGAGCTACCAGCAGATACGGCAACTAGCTAACCACCTGCAGAATATCCGGGAAGAAGAAAGAAAAAATATTGCAAGAGAAATTCATGATGAATTGGGACAACAATTAACCGGTTTAAAAATGTATGTGTCGTGGCTCACAAAAAAAATAAAACCCCAGCAGCCAGAGATACAAACAAAGTTTACCAGTACTATGGACTTAATAGAAGACACCATAAAATCGGTAAGAAAAATATCAACCGAATTAAGACCCAGCATGCTGGATGATTTAGGTTTACTGGCAGCAATGGAATGGCAGAGTAACGAATTTGAAAAAAGATCCGGCATTCCGATAGAGCTTATTAATCTTACCAATAACCAGCCCATCCCCCACAAATATACCACCGGTCTTTTCAGGATATTCCAGGAGTCACTAACAAATGTAGCCCGTCATGCAGATGCAAAAAAAGTGACTTCATCCCTGCTTTTTAAAGACAGTCAATTAACTTTAAACATACAAGACGATGGAAAAGGTTTTGTATTGCACAATATTGGTAGTAAAAAAACATTGGGATTGTTTGGCATGAAGGAACGTGCTATGGAAATGGGCGGCAGTTATGAAATAATCACTGAGCCTGGTTTTGGCACAACAGTTTCAATTAAAATCCCTATCACCTAACCAAAAAAATACCCAACAATGATACGAATATTAATAGCAGACGATCACACCATTGTTCGTAAAGGGCTAAGACAAATTCTGGCAGAGGAATTTACTGATGCAATGATTGAGGAGGTAGCAGATGCGGAAGATTTGATAAAAAAAGTAATTAAGGAAAAATGGGATATTGTAATTTCTGACCTTTCTATGCCGGGCAAAAGCGGCCTTGAAGCCCTACCTCATATCAAACAAATAAATCCAACCTTGCCGGTACTGATACTTAGCATACATCCGGAAGAGCAATATGCAATCAGGGTATTAAAAGCAGGCGCTGCCGGCTATCTTAGTAAAGACACCGCTCCCGATGAATTGGTAACTGCGGTTCGCCGGGTATTGATGGGTAAAAAGTATATTACCCTAAGCATTGCCGAAAAAATAGCTGACAATTTTGAAAAGGATAAGGATAGAAAACTGCACGAATCGCTCAGTGACAGAGAGCTGCATGTTTTTAAAATGATTGCTTCCGGCAAAGCGGTATCGGAAGTGGCAGAATCACTGTCTTTGAGTGTAACAACTGTTAGTACCTACAGGGCACGTGTTTAATTTTTTCAGTATATTCGCCAATTAAACTGGCGTTGGCAGCACTGGCTTGTTTATCGCTTTGTGCATTTTCATCAGACAATGCCTCCTGTTGCAGTTTTTTTAATGCATCATTTTGTGTTTTCTCAGCAGCTTTTTTATCCTTTAAAGCGTCTTCACGTGTTTCAGCTTGTAAGGCTTCTAGTTTTTTCTTTTGCAGTAATTTTTCTTCTATTTCTTTCTCTTTTTTAAGCTCAAGCTCTTTTTTCTTTTTCTCTAATTCAATATCTACCTTGAGTTCTTCTGGTTTTGGCTCTGGTTTAGGTTCTTCTTTTATGACCGGCTTAGGTT
>JANPNY010000465.1:0-4279 GCA_031427745.1 Chitinophagaceae bacterium
TAAGGACAGTAAGCGCAAATAAGGTAATAAGGTTTACTGCTATAGGTATATTTTTCTACTAAGGTTAAAGAAAAACCTTAGTAGAAAACAGAATAAAAAATCCAATAACCTTATTACCTTCTTAACTTAACGACATTGCCCTTCGGGGTTATGAATTTTATTGTCTGAATTTAAATCTATAATAATAACATCCCTTCGGGATTTTAAGCCTGAAAGGCTGGTATTATTATAACAAACCGTACAATAATAAGAGCTAAAACCCCGAAGGGTTGGCATTAAGAAATAAATTGCTTAACTTAATGACATTGCCCGCCGGGCGGGGCACTTGTACAGCGGGAACATTATTCAACAAACAAAATGTTTGATAGCAGACCTTGCAAGCTGCTAAAACTGATTATAAAATTTCATCCAAATTAAAAAACTAAACAAACATGCACCGCAAAGATTTCATCAAAAATTCTTCCCTTGGGTTGGTAGGGGCTTTGTATGTACCAGAGGTATTAATTAAAGAAAAAATTGTACTGGGTCACAACAACAAACGGTATAAGATTAATACCAAATGGAGCAGGGCAGATGTTGCCCGCAACCCGGTAAATGATTGCCACGAAATGGTGCAGGATCAAAAAGGACGGATTTTATTACTCACCAACGAAACAAAAAACAATGTACTCATCTACAACAAACATGGTAAGCTGCTGGATACATGGGGCACTGAATATCCCGGTGCACATGGCTTTACACTGTTCAATGAAAACGGAACCGATACATTGATTATCTGCGATAACAACCGTCACCAGTTAATTAAAACAACCATCGATGGCAGGGTTTTACTTACGTTGGATTATCCCAAAGAAACCGGCATGTATACCAAGCCGGATGAATACATACCCACCGAAACCGCCATAGCGTCCAACGGTGATATTTATGTAGCCGATGGTTACGGAAAAGATTTTATTATTCAATACGATCTCAATGGAAAATACATTCGTTACTTTGGCGGCAGGGGCACAGAAGATAAGCATTTGCTAAATGCCCACGGTATTTGTATTGATACCAGAAACAATAAAAATCCAACGCTAATTATTTGCGCCCGTCAGCAAAATTCCTTTAAGCGTTTTAGCATGGAAGGTGTATACATTGAAACGATTTCATTGCCGGGTGCATGGGTATGCCGTCCTGTAATTAAAGGAGAATATTTGTACGCTGCAGTTTTACAATCAAACAACAACCAATGGAAACAATCCGGCTTTGTAACCATCCTCGATGCAAACAATAAAGTGATTTCCAATCTTGCAGGCACCGAGCCTGTTTATAAAGGCAATGTGCCCGATGAAATGTTTCAGACAGAAAAAGTATTTCAATATCCGCATGATGTGTGTATTGACGACGAAGAAAATATGTATGTTGCACAGTGGAATTCTGGCAAAACCTATCCTTATAAATTGGAGCCGGTAAAATAGCAGCGGCAGAGTGAACTCTTTTTAAATTAATAAGCAACTAACATTTAATTAAATATAACACTATGAAAAAGTTTATTACATTTTGGGGCATAACGATTGTGCTGGTTTCATGCGCCGGAACTAAAAAAATGGCAAACGATGGTTGGGTATATTTATTTGATGGTAAAACGCTCAACAACTGGAAAGTAGGCGACAATGCAGCATCTTTTAAAGTGGAAAATGGAATGATAGTAGTTAATGGAAATGTCGCCCATTTGTTTTATGATGGTGATATTAAGAACCACGAGTTTAAAAACTTTGAATTCAAAGCGGAGGTGATGACCATGCCGGGTGCCAATTCCGGAATTTATTTCCATACGCAGTTTCAGCAAAGTTCCTGGCCGCTAAAAGGCTACGAAGTGCAGGTGAACAATTCGCAAAGCGACTGGCGCCGAACCGGTAGTTTATATGGAATACAGGATGTTAAAGAAGTGTATGTAAGAGACAGCACCTGGTATACAGAATCTATAAAGGTGGTTGGAAAAAAAATTATCACCATGATAAATGATAAAATTTTAGTTGAATATACCGAACCGGATAATGTAAAAAGAGAAGCCGGAAATGAAGGGCGGGTAATTTCAAAAGGCACTTTTGCTTTGCAGGGCCACGACCCTAAAAGTAAAGTTTATTATAAAAATATTAAGGTAAAAGTATTGCCGGATTAAGTAATCCGGTTTTAGATGGATACTACATTGATGATAATTAAATTCGGAAAGAAATTGACAGTATAAAATTTATCATTCTCAATGCCTCATGCCTTCCGCTACTTTAAAAACATGCAGCACATAAGGGAACAGTGCGTCAATTGTTTCGACCACTCCTTTTGGTGAGCCAGGTAGGGTAATAATCAAAGTATTTTTTATAAAACCAGCCACGCCTCTTGATAGCATGGCGTATGGTGTTCTTTGCTGGCCGTAGTTTCGGGCGGCTTCCATTATGCCTGCAATTTGCCGGTCTAATATTGGTGCAATGGCATCCGGCGTTACATCCCTGGGCGAAAGCCCGGTACCACCGGTAAAAAGTACGAGTTGAAAACCTGCTTCACTTAATTCAATGGCCTTTGCCTGTATGGTTGCAAAATCATCGGGAATAATTTCATATTTATCGGCAGATAAATGATGCTGTTGTAATTTTTTAACAATCAGTTTGCCCGAGCTGTCTTCGTTGCTGCCGGCGGAAATACTGTCGGAACAAACAATTACCGCACATAATAAATTGCCTGAGTGGATATTTTTAAAATCAGTTTTACCGCCTTTCTTGCTGTCTAGTTTTATGTTGGATATTTCAATCCCTTTGTCGATAGGCTTCAACATATCATACATGGTGAGTGCGGTTACAGCTGCTCCATGCATTGCTTCCACTTCCACACCAGTTTTGTAAATCGTATGCACTTCCACATTAATGACAATATTTAAACCTTCAATCCGGTGAGTGATGGCGGTATATTCTACCGGCAACGGATGACAATCAGGTATTACATCACTGGTTTTTTTTACTGCCAGTAAACCGGCCGCTCTTGAAAATTCAAACACATCTCCCTTAGGTACAAGCCTTTTTTGAATGGCATCAATGGTGGCCTGGCTGGAGACAGTTACGGTGGCTGAGGCAATCGCCTGTCGCAGGCTATTTTGTTTATGTGTGATGTTAACCATAAATTATTTATTCTCTTTCCATTGATGGGTTTCGTTGTCAAATAGTTCTTTGCCCCAGATGGGGAGGTCTGCTTTTATTCGCTCTACTGTTTCTTCACAGGCAGCAATACAGGCATTGCGATGGGCAGATGAAGTGAATACAAAAAGCGAAATTTCACCGGCTGCAACTTTGCCTAAACTATGGTATATGTGCATACAGGTAAGCGGGTATTTTTCGAAAATGGATTCCCTGATTTCATACATTTTTTCCAGCGCCATTTCTTCAAAAGCAGTGTATTCGATGGCTATTACTTTTCTTTCTTCTATCATATCTGCACGCACCTGCCCCAGGAAAATACTATGCCCACCAATGGCAGTATTGCTGCTATGTTTTTGAATGCTATCTGCAATAAATGAACTGGAAACGGCACCTTGTATAAATATGTTTTTTGGTTTATGTTCTTTCATTGTTGTCGGGTTTGATAATTATTCAGCCATTTTAAAATACCTCCCTGTAGGCTGTAAATTTTTTTTGTTGTTCCCAATCTGTCAATTAAAGATTGTGCCGCCAGCCTGCTTCTTTTTCCGGATTGACAAAATAAAATGACCGTGTCATTTTCAATCAGCGGAATATTTTCTTCGAACACTGACAAGGGGATTTGTATATAATTAAATTCGTTGATTCCCGGTAATTCGCCCAATTCCCTCACATCTATAATATCCGCTTTTGCTGTAGCAATTAAATCATTAAAACGGTCACTATCTATTTCAAAAGGTACGATGGATGCTGAACAAAAAAACACATAATCCATTTCTTTAAACGATTCTTTATCTTTTGGCAGCAACAAAGCCGTTGCCGGATTGGAAGATAATTCAACTTCAAAAACCTGGTTGTTTAAGGCATTGTATGTTAGCAGCGAATTAATAAGCGGTTTACCAATGCCTGTAATTAACTTGATGGTTTCATTGGCCATCATGGTGCCGATGATACCCGGCAAAACACCTAATACGCCTGCTTCTGCACATCCTCGACGCCGAACGGGCCATCGCCGAGCTGATCGGCCAGCGCGACGACCTGGGGCTGGAGCGCGAGCGCCGCGCCAACGAGGCGCTGATGCGCGCCCGCATTACCCAGCTGTGGCAGACACG
>JANPNY010000466.1:0-10525 GCA_031427745.1 Chitinophagaceae bacterium
CATAAACTTAAGTTGCAAAGCATTTCCCAGTTCCGGAGCAACATTGTCACCACTTATAACAGTAGTACCAACCTGTAACCCGTTTGGAGCAATAATGTAACGCTTTTCGCCATCTACATAATTAAGCAAAGCAATAAAAGCAGTACGGTTAGGATCGTACTCAATGCTCTTAACTACTGCAGGAATATTCTTTTTATCTCTTTTAAAATCTATCAGGCGATACATTGTTTTGTTACCGCCTCCCATGTAACGCATTGACCTTCTACCCTGCACGTTACGACCAGCAGTATTCTTCTGCTTTTCAAGCAACGTTTTTTCAGGTATATTGGTAGTTATTTCTGCGTATGCATTACCAATTCTCCATCTGGTACCTGCTGTGGTTGGTTTGTATTTTCTTAGTGCCATAACCCCTATCCCCTAAAGGGGGATTAACTTTTTGATTTATTGAATCTCTGCATTTTGCGGTAGCAGATTTACCATTCTTTATACTACTTTGATAGCTTAAATTGTTCCGTACAAATCAATTGATTCGCCTTCTGCAATCGTTACATAAGCTTTTTTCTTGGCTGGCTTTCTGCCTGTTAAAACACCTGCTTTTGTATTACGGGATTTTACTTTCCCAGGCATAACTGCAGTGTTAACTTCTTTCACCTGAACACCATAAAATTGTTCTACAGCTTTTTTAATTTCTAGTTTGTTGGCTTTTCTTCCAACAATAAAAGCGTAACGGTTTAGCTTTTCTGTTTGCTTGTTTATCTTTTCAGATAATACCGGCTTTATTAATACATCAGACAGTTTCATAATTCTAATTTGATAATTTGGTAATTACTTAAGCTACTACTTCTACTTCTTCTTCTTCACTGAAAATTTTTGCAACACTTTCGGTAAAAACCAAAACATTTGCGTTTACAATATCATACGTGTTGATATCACTGATTAGGGTTCCTTTTACACTAGGAATATTCCTCAAACTCAGGTAAACATTCTCATTATTTTCAGGAAATACTAACAAAGATTTTTTACCGGTAAGTTGTAAATTCTTAAGAATATTTATAACCTGCTTTGTTTTAGGTGAATCCATGTTAATGTCTTCAACAACAACAATTGCGTTTTCTTTAGCCTTGTAACTTAAAGCACTGATTTTAGCCAGATCTTTAACTTTCCGGTTTAATTTAAAATCGTACAGGTGCGGTTTCGGACCAAAAATAGTACCACCACCTTTATATATCGGGCTACGTAAATTACCTTTACGAGCTCCACCAGTTCCTTTTTGCTTGTGCAGTTTCTTGGATGAACCCTGTACCTCAGCCCTTGTTTTTACTTTGTGTGTACCCTGGCGTTGTGCAGCTAAATATTGTTTAACTGCGAGGTAAACAACATGATTATTAGGCTCTATACCAAATATTTCCTCAGGCAGTTCAACTGTTCTACCGGTTTTGGCCCCTTCTATATTTAAAATATCTACTTGCATGATTATTCAGATTATTTGTTGATGCGTAACAGCTTACGTGTTTATTATTTCTGTATTAAAACAATTGCCCCGTTATGACCTGGCACTGATCCACTTACCAGAATATAATTTTTCTCACTGAAAATCTTTACAACTTTCAATCCTTTAATTTTTACCCTGTCTTGTCCCATACGACCACCCATGCGCATACCTTTAAAAACCCTGGAAGCATCGGATGAATTACCGATAGAACCCGGAGCTCTTGAACGATCATGCTGACCATGAGACTGTCCACCAACACCATGGAAACCATGACGCTTTACAACACCCTGGAAACCCTTTCCTTTGGTGGTGCCAACAACTTCTACATTGTCGCCTTCAGCAAAAATGTCAACAGTAATTGTTTCACCAACATTTTTATCTGTTTCGCAATCGCGGATTTCTTTAACTATTTTTTTGGGAGATGTTTGTGCTTTGGCGAAGTGATTAATCTCAGCTTTGATGGAGTGCTTTTCTTTCTTGTCGCCGAATGCAATTTGGAGTGCATTGTAACCGTTTGTTTCAACAGTTTTCTTTTGGGTAATTACACATGGACCTGCTTCTATAATTGTTACAGCGGTTTGCTTACCTGCTGCATCAAAAATACTGGTCATGCCAATTTTTTTACCAATAATACTTTTCATTGTATTTTGTTTTTATCCAGCGCTCCGTTTTGTACGGAGATGGATGTTCAATATTTTATTTAAGAACTGACTTTTTGCCTTTTCGATTTAAGCGAATGGTTCATTAAGCCTTGATTTCAACGTCTACACCACTTGGTAAGTCTAACTTACTTAAAGCGTCAACCGTGCGGCTACTGCTGGTGTAAATGTCTAATAAACGTTTGTGCGTACACAATTGAAATTGCTCTCTTGCTTTTTTATTTACGTGAGGAGCTCTCAATACAGTAAAAATCTTCTTATGTGTAGGTAATGGAATTGGTCCGGTTACTACAGCACCTGTACTGCGTACAGTCTTTACGATTTTTTCTGCTGATTTATCAACTAAGTTGTGGTCGTAAGACTGAAGTTTTATTCTGATTCGTTGTGACATATTTAAAGAACTTTAAACTTGCGTTTTTTATTTTGGATTGCAAAGGTAGGGGGATGAATTGAAAATGCAAAAGGTTTTTGAAAAGTTTTTTAAAAAAATTCCTATGCCTGCTACATTGAAAATTGATTCTATTGACGACATTATCCCACAAGCCAATGACAGCTTGATTTTAAGCAAAAATTTACCATGCAATTTCAGTTGATAAATAGCTCACCTAATACAGCTTTAACTACCTTAGCAACTTCAAGTAATGACAAAGAATCTTTAAAAATTATAAATGGAAGAGGAAAAATACAAAAAGTTAAGGATTGTTTTTATGGGCACGCCCGAGTTTGCTGTTGCTTCACTTGACACTTTATTTAAAGCTGGCTGTAATATTGTAGGCGTTGTAACGGCACCCGATAGGCCTGCCGGTAGAGGTTTGATACTGCAACAAAGCGCTATAAAAAAATATGCCGTTGAAAATAACCTTCGTATCCTTCAGCCAGATAAACTAAAGAGCCCTGCATTTTTAGATGAACTAAAATCACTGAGTGCCGATTTGCAAATTGTAGTTGCTTTCCGGATGTTGCCGGAACTGGTTTGGAACATGCCGCCCATGGGATCAGTGAATTTGCATGGAAGTTTGTTACCTCAATATCGTGGTGCGGCGCCCATCAACTGGGCTGTGATAAATGGAGAAAAGGAAACAGGCTGCACAACTTTTAAGTTGAAGCATGAAATTGATACCGGAGATATTTTGTTACAGGAAAGTTTTGCTATCGGAGAAAATGAAACCGCAGGAGAAGTGCATGATAAAATGAAGGAAATCGGTGCACAGCTGTTACTAAAGACAATTAAGGGGTTGGTAGATAATTCATTAACGGAATTACCTCAGGCATCAATGGTCAATGGTGAATCGTCAATCAATGAGCCTGAAAATTCAGCGCACCATTCACTATTCACCATTCACCATTCACCTAAACATGCTCCCAAAATATTTAAGGAAAACTGCCAGATAGATTGGCACAAAACTACAGATGACGTATTTAATTTAATCCGTGGTTTATCGCCCTACCCTACCGCTTTTACTTTTTTAGACGCTAAGAAATTGAAGATTTTTAGTGCAGAAAAAGAAACGAGTAAAGCGGATGATATAGCTGTTATAAGTGCGGGGGCCTATGATACGGATAAAAAATCTTACCTCAAATTCGCCTGCAAAGATGGGTTTATCTCAGTTAAAGAATTACAATTGGAGGGAAAAAAGCAACTGAAAGTGGAGGATTTTTTACGAGGTTACCGATGGATATAAAACATATAACTTCATACCAATCTATCAAACACTATTTACAGATAGACTTATATTTGTGCCATGCTAAAAATTAGTAACAGGGGCAGCCAAATGCCCCCCTCTCCCATTCGTAAATTGGTGCCGTTTGCAGAAGCGGCAAAAAAAAGAGGCACAAAAGTTTATCACTTAAATATTGGACAACCGGATATTGCAACACCCGAAATTATCCTGGATGCCGTTCGCAAGAGTGATTTTAAAGTACTGGAATACAGCCATAGTGCAGGAAACGAGAGCTACCGGAAAAAGCTGGTTAAGTACTATGATCATGTTGGTATACAGGTAAACCCAGAGCAAATTATTATCACAACTGGTGGCAGCGAAGCAATCCTTTTTGGTTTTATGGCCTGTATGGATACCGGTGACGAAGTAATAATTCCTGAACCTTTTTATGCCAATTACAACGGATTTGCAATTGAGGCGGGTGTAAAAGTGATACCAATTACTTCTGCAATAGAAACTGGTTTTGCCCTACCTCCAATTGAAGATTTTGAAAAAGCTATTACTCCTAAGACAAAGGCAATTGTTATTTGTAACCCCAACAATCCAACAGGGTATTTATATAGCAAAGATGAAATGGAGATTTTAAAGCAAATAATTCTAAAACACAATTTGTATTTATTTGCTGATGAAGCCTACAGGGAGTTTTGTTATGAAGGCACGCATACAAGTGCCATGCATTTAACAGGTGTAGATGAAAACGTTGTTTTGATGGATACCATAAGCAAAAGATACAGTGCCTGTGGTGGTCGTATTGGTGCTTTGGTTACTAAAAACAAATCGCTGCTGGCAGCAGTAATGAAGTTTGCCCAGGCTCGTCTTAGTCCACCCAGCTTTGCACAGATATTAGGAGAGGCCGCAGTTGATTTACCGGCAGATTATTTTGATACAACCAAAGCGGAATACAAAAAAAGAAGAGATACTATTGTAACCAGATTGAATGCAATACCTGGTGTATTTTGCCCAAATCCCGGCGGGGCCTTTTATGCGATGGCAAAATTACCCATCGATGACGCTGATATATTTTGTCAATGGCTACTGGAGTCATTTAGTTATAATGGTCAAACTGTGATGCTGGCGCCCGCAACAGGATTTTATGGCACGCCCGGCCTTGGTAAACAGGAAGTAAGACTGGCCTATGTTTTAAATACCACTGCCATCAACAGCGCATTGGATTGCCTTGAGAAAGCGCTGCTTGCGTATCCGGGAAGAATTATTTAAGATGTGAATACAAAATGTTCGGTTATATCACTAAAAAAGCGCCCAAAATTGGTGCGCTTTTTTTATTTGTTATTTATAGACTTTTATTGATTGATATAATTGTGCAGGTGACCGATAACTTCTTTTTGTGTTTCGATAATATGGGTTACTACATCGCCAATTGAAATCATGCCAACAACCACCCCGTTTTCAACTACAGGCAGATGCCTGAATTTTTTCTCACTCATTTTATTCATGCAGGTATCAATTTCATCCTCTGGGCTAACAGTGATGGGGTTTTCTGTCATAATCTCCTCAACCAATGTATCATGTGATGCTTTTCCCTTTAAAATAATCTTACGGGCATAATCTCTTTCAGAAAGAATTCCTGTTAATTTCCCCTCGTCGATAACCAGCAATGCGCCGATATTTTTTTGACTCATAAAAACCAACGCATCGTAAACGGTGGTTTTACTGGTGACAGAAAACACATAACTGCCCTTCGCTTTTAAAATAGTTGCTACACTCATAAGAAAATGTTTTGATTGGTTAAAGATGGCAAAAGAGTTATTTTATAATCGTTTTTTTATAAAATTCTAAAAATGAAGATAATAAAGCTGACCCAAAAAATAAAAACGAATTTTGGTTTAATAGCAATTATTCGACGAAAGGAATAAATCAGGTAGTTGGAATTCTAACCTTTAATTAATGAAATACACAACACAAATTATTATTCCTTTTTACCAAAAAAAGATTAACAACAAAACCGTACAACCCAATAAACGTTTGTCAAAAACTTCTGACAAAAAAATGTTCACTAAATTATCCAGGTTAACAGTACAATTATTTCGGCAGCCGTTTTATCTGTTGATAATTTCCAATACTGTATCATACAATACTTCGGCTCCCAATGCAAGATCATCATAACTTGAATATTCCAATGGATTATGGCTGATACCATCTTTACATCTCACAAATATCATCCCATAATCGCAGACATAGGACAAAGCCATGGCATCGTGAAAAGGTCCGCTCATAATTTCCGGCGCATCAAGATTTAATTCCTTGCATTTGGAATGAATGACTTCTTTTATCCAGTCAGCACAATACCTTGGTTCACTATTGGTGTCTTCTGTAATTGAATAGCTAAGCGAATGGTTTTTAGTAATAGTTTCAATTTTCTCCTTTAATTGTGTTTCGTACCCGTTTCGTCTTTCCAAATCGATATCCCGCAAATCGACCGTAAAACTTACTTCCTCTGCGATAATATTACGGCTGGATGGAAAAACATTTATTGTAGCAACAGTACCCACGGTAGGATCACCGGGCACCTGGGTTACAATTTCATTTAATGCTACAATAATTTTTGCAGCGCCTAACAAGGCGTCTTTGCGCAATGGCATCGGCACAGAACCCGTATGCCCAGCCATTCCTTTCAATGTTACCGTAAGCCATAATGGGCCCGAGATGCCGGATACAACGCCGATTGGCTTATTACTAATATCCAGTACCGGCCCTTGCTCAATGTGCAACTCTAAAAAACAATATATACTCCCCGGTATATATTCGCTCTCCTTAAATTTTGTTGGATCGCAACCAAAATCTTTTAGCGCCTGTTCTCTTGTAATGCCATCTTTATCCATTCTTTGCAACTCTCCTTCTTCCAGCTTTCCTAAAATTCCCCGTGAGCCAAATAAACCTTTATTGAAGCGCCAGCCTTCTTCATCTGCAAAAGAAATAACTTCTATGCTTCTTTCCGGTTGGATATTATTTTCTGCTAACACTTGCACTGCTTCAATTGCACACAATACACCGGCAACGCCATCAAAACGGCCACCATAAGGCTGGCTGTCTAAGTGAGAGCCCATCATTAATACCGGCAATGCCGGATCTTTTCCTTCCAGCCTTCCGATAAGGTTACCGAAATGATCGATGTGTGTTTTCATTCCTGCTTCTTTCATCCAGGAGGCGGCCAACTTAAACCCTTCCTTTTCTAATGCTGTCATCGTGGGTCTGCAAGTACCGGTGTCACCAATTTTGCCAACCAGGCTCATGTTTTCGAAATGTTGCTGAAGGCGGGTTGAATTAATATTCATGGTAAAAAATATTTTGACAACTGGTTACTAAAATTAATGTAGAAGTTTATCACCAGTTATGAGATTTCTTATCTGATAAAAAAAAAGTTAACCATTTTATCAGCTATTTATACTGGCACTATTTTCGAGCTTGTTTATTATAAAAATAGTCAATTATGCAATCAAAGGAACAAATATCATCCATTTTAAAGGATATGATAGTAGCCAACAATAATAGGGTAAAAGGCTATGAAAAAGCGGTTGATGAAACCACAACAGTTGATATAGACCTGCATGCAATTTTTAACAGCATGGCCAATGATAGCAGAAGGTATGTGTCAGACCTTATACATGAGGTTATTATACTTGGTGGAGAATCTGCAAAAACTACCCATCCTGAGAAGATTTTAAGAGAATGGATGGGCGGTACAAAACCATTTACTAAAAGCGATCGTCAGACCATTCTTACATCCTGTGATTACGGGGAGGAAGCTACTCAAAAAGCCTATACAGAAGCCCTCTCATCTATTGTAGGAATCGATAGTAAAATAAGAAAAATGTTGAACGATCAACAGGCGTCCTTAAAGATAGCGCACAGCCTGATAAAAAAATACGGGGGATTTCTGGTAGATGTTAGTCGTTAAACAATTAATGGTCATTCAATGCTCTTCCCTCTTCCTGCCACATTTTCCAGTTAATATATTCTGGTGCTACCCTGTGTTCTTCCATGGTGATACAATCTGTAACCGGACACATGAGCTGGCATAAATTACAACCTACACATTCTTCTTCTTTGATAGTGTAGGTATTGTATGGCTTACCATATTGCAGGTTGATAGATTGATGGGAAGTATCCTCACACGCAATGTAACAGAGGCCGCAATGAATACATTTATCCTGGTTGATTTTGGCGATGTGATGATAGTTGATATCAAGGTCTTCCCAATGCGTAATTTTTTCAACACTCTTTCCAATAAAGTCATCAATGGTGGCATATCCTTTTTCATCCATCCAGTTGTTGAGGCCTTCGCACATGTCCTCTACAATGCGGAAACCATGTTTCATAGCAGCCGTACACACCTGAACGTTAGAGGCACCTAAAAGCATAAATTCTACTGCATCTTTCCACGTACTTATACCACCAATGCCTGACACCGGCACTTTGGAAGTGATAGGATCCTGGCTGATGGTAGTGAGCATTTTTAATGCGATGGGTTTTACTGCCGGTCCGCAATAACCACCAAATACACTCTTGCCGGCAACATAAGGGTTAGGAACGAGCGTGTCTAAATCTATTCCTGTAACAGATTGAATAGTGTTGATTAAGGACAATGCATTGGTACCGGCCTTTACACAGGCAATACCCGTGGGTACCGGCGAATGCACATTTGGCGTAAGTTTGGTAATAACGGGTATGGTTGCTTTTTCCATCACCCATTCTACTACCATAGCGGCTATTTCAGGATCTTGCCCTACCGCTGCACCCATTCCTCTTTCCGTCATTCCATGCGGACAACCAAAGTTCAATTCAAAACCCATGGCTCCAGCATCTTCACATTTTTTTATTAATTCGTGCCAGCTATTGCGATCATTATCTGCCATCAGAGAAACAATCATTGCCCTGTCAGGAAAAAGCTTTATGCACTCGGTAATCTCTTTTAAATTGATATCCAAAGGCCGATCACTGATGAGTTCAATATTATTAAAACCCATTACTTTACCACCATTAAAATTGACAGCCGAATAACGGCTCGACACATTTTTAACCTGGCTGCCCAGTGTTTTCCAAACCACACCTCCCCAGCCTGCTTCAAAAGCACGGAGTACATTTATTTTTTTATCCGTAGGGGGGGCACTCGCCAGCCAGAAAGGGTTGGGAGATTTTATACCGAGGAAATTTGCTGATATGTCTGCCATGAATGTTATTTTATACTTGTTTTTTAAATGTCCTTATTTTTCTTTTTGAGTTGTTCGATATCGGCCTTGTCTTTGAATATGCCGGCAGCCTCTTTTGCCTGTAACAGATGCTTTAAATGGATATAAGGCACTTCAAAATTCTTGAGTTGTAGTCTTTTACAAATTCCCAAACATTCATAAAACTCAATTCCTTTTACCTCACTCATTATTTCAATTTTATTTGGTTCAACCCCGATGCCCAATACATCATAAGCATTTCCTAAAAATTCATTTTCAGAAAAAATGGGAGCTCCAAAATCTTTGAAAGCTTTTGCCAGTTTTAAATAATTATCGGAAGTTTTGTTTACCCAAATATCGATATCTGCCTTACTTCTTATATAGCCATGCAGAATTACTGCATACCCACCCACCAACAGGTATTCCACTTTATTGACGGAACAAGCCTCTAAAAAATCGGCAAAGTCATCATTAAATAAATTAGCCATTAGTCTCGTTTTCTTGCTGTTAAAATATCCTTTCTCATCCTTGTTGCAGCCGTTATATTAAACAGGTTGTTTATAATAAAACAGGCGGCATTTAATCTCTCCATTGGAGTTTTGTTTTGCCAATATTCCACATGATTACCAGCTTCTTCAAACGATGAAGCTGATAATACAGACCTGTTCATTTTATATTGATTGTCTTCTTTCATTTGTTCAATTCTAAATAATCAATAATACCCTTTGCCCCATCTTTACCAGCTTGTACAGCATCAACCACTTCTTTGCCACCATTCACGGCATCACCTCCTGCAAATACACCTGCAATATTGGTTGCACAATTTTTATTAATGACAACTTTGCCGGATTTATTATCTATTGAATAATTTTTTACCAGTGATTCAAAAGGCATTTGTCCCGCTGCTTTTATAACCATATCTACTTCCAATGTAAATGTTTCGCCTGTATCAACAGGGCTTCTTCTACCGCTTGCATCCGGTAGGCCCAACTCCATTTTACTACAAACCAATGCAGCTACTTTTCCATCAACACCCAATACTTCTTTGGGTGCGACCAGCCATAGAATAGTACAGCCATCTAATTTTGCAATATCAAGTTCTACTTGCGTGCAAGGCATTTCATCCTGTGTTCTGCGGTAAAGCAGGGTTACTTCTTTTGCACCCAATCTTTTTGCTTGTGTAGCGGCATCTATTGCAGTCATACCCATTCCAATTACTGCAACTTTATCACCAACAGTTGTTGCAGAATAACCATTTTCACGAAGGTTAAAAATAAAACTAATGGCATCTTCCACGCCTTCTAAATCTTCTCCGGGTATATTTAACTGTCGGGCCAACCCAACGCCAATGGCTATGTAAACAGCATCGTAACTTTTTTGCAAATCTTCTAAAAATATTTCTCTGCCTAAAGCATTATTATATTTTATTTCGATGCCGCCGATGCCGGTGATGTAATTTACCTCATC
>JANPNY010000467.1:0-4152 GCA_031427745.1 Chitinophagaceae bacterium
AATTTTTGTATTTGCCCTTCTTTCCCAAATAATATAAAACTGCTGACGTAGAAAGTCTGGGAAGCTTTTGTAGATGCCGGTTGGTATTTTCTGGCATCTTCTACCAGTTGCATGGCGTCCTTCCCATTGATTGAAAGTATAACATCTCCTTTCTTAATGCCAATCGATCTGCAAACAGAATCATCGTAAATACCAATGACCACCACTTTGCTTTCAATTACCCGGGTAATTACGGGTGGAACGAAGTTGCCCCTCCCCTGAATAATTGGATTTAACCTCAAACTAAAGCCATCAGCAGGTCTTGCAATAAACCCATGACTATCGTCAATATTTGCATAAAGCTCTGCAACAGCTCTCATGTAATCCAATGAATCTTTAGCTTCGATAAATTTTGGAATCATTTCTTTATAAGATGATTCCCAATTTTTGTCCATCAGGTGTTTGTTGGCATAAAAATAATCTATGGTTGAAAAGATTTTTGCAGCAGCAAGCATTCTATACCCTATGGAAGGATAATTCTTTTGATTTGTATAATCATCAATTCGGGTTATCGGCATCGGAGCATACCGGGTAAATTTTATCTCTTTTTGAAATCCATTCGAAATCAGTTTCTCTGCCTTTGTAATAGCCGCACTATAGGACTCAGCCGACGACCAGGTATCATTGGGCGTAATGATTAATAAAGAACCATCGGGGTTTAACACCTCATCCGACCGCACTTTAATAAAAAGGCTATCCTGAATATAAAAGTTTACTGAATTACCAGGACACAGTTGTTTACCCTCTGGCTGAATAATGGCCGCTTTTCTTTTTTGCTGAAGCACTGCAGCCACAAGAGGAATTTGCCCTTCATTTGAAACGATAAACACTAATTGGATTTCTTTATTTGCATTTCCCTGCACAGAATTAAGAGTACTTATTTTAAAATAAGATTCCCAATTTAAACCTACATAACCCTTACTCCGGAAAGTAGGCATCAGGAAGTCTCCTTTAAAATAAGATGTGTTCCAGTCTATTAACTGACCTGGATGTACTTCGCTATTATAGGTTGAATTAACCGGACTTCTCATATCAAATATTATCCCCTTCACCTTATCAATATTTTGTAACGCTTCCTGGACTTTGTCAAAGGCATTATCGGGACTTCCAAAAACCAAAGAAGGAACATCATTCATGTTTATATATAATATACTATCCTTAATGCTATAGGTGGTCAATTGTATTTTGTATGCAGTATCTCTTTTGGGGATAATTGTAACAGTAGTTAAATTGTCGTCGAGTGAAGAAAATAATCGTTGCATAACAGCAGCATATTCTTCTTTATTCTTTACATCAATTATACCCTGTACGTTTGCGGCAAATGCAGAATCCCAATTAATCTCTTTGTATTGAAGGAAAGGATGAAAGTATTTTATATAGCCATATACTTTTCCGGCATCTGCAAGACGGTTTATTTGTGTTGTAGTTAATGGTTGCTGCGCAAAAGAATAAGTGTTTACAAAAAGGAGCAGAAGAAAAAGTTTCGGTCGCATAATTAAATATTGGTATTATGAAGAGAAGTTTAAATGTAAGATATATCTCAACCATAACGATTGAAGAACAAAAGGTGACGAACAACAAAGGTTTTCCGCCATCTTTCCTTGCATTTCCTGAGAAAAAAGAAAAGTTGGAGATGCTGTTAGAATCATTATTAAAAAGAAAAAAATCCGATTATTTCCAATTCCTTGTTTCACTTATTAATATTAATTATTGCTGATAATAGATATAGTATTGTTCTTGTTTATTGAAATAGTTTACTTAATCGTCACTTTGCGATAATACATCTCATCAAAATCGTAGTTAGAAATGCTTTTACGATCGATGTAGATATAAAACGCTGAACCCACTGTAAAACAATCATCACTTGTTTCAGAATTGAAGCCAACGAAGCTTGAATAAGGCTGCGCATACCCTGGTATAGAATCCAGCATAATCCTTTCACCCCAGTTAACGCCATCTGTTGACTGGTATAAAAAGAGTTTATTTAAGCCATGGGTTTGTACCGTAATCAGATATTTACCCAATGGCTTACAATAGGTGGCATCGCTATGAAAGTCAAATGGAGGTTGAAAACCTGGTATGATATTAGATCCGGTACCTGTAAAAGCATTTTCTGTTCAGCTGCCATTATTGTATTTTGCAAATTGGCAAATCTGGTCTTTTTTTATGGCCTGAATTACATCGCTTGCCTTAGCCCTTGCTACACTTAAAGCAGTTGAATTTACACCTTCAAGTCTTTCGTTGTAATATACCATAAAATTATCATCAACAACCAGGCAAGGTACACCACCAACATTAGAACCACCGGCTGTAGTAAGTGTATTTCGAGTAAGTCCAATTATATCGCCCAAATATTTCCAATTGGTTCCGCCATCGAAAGAACGAGCCAATCCAATAAAGTATCGATCTCTTGGATATTGATTATTATTAGCTGGATACAAATCTTCACGATGCACAAATCCAAGTAAGGTATCCTTCGAAACTTTATAGATGTTGTCTAACCAACAGCCACTGAACCAAGTATAATTATACCCGTTATAATCCCAATTAAATTTATTAAGTTGGGTTTTTAAGGGATCGGAATAAGGACCAGTATGACGAAAATAATAAGGAAATTTCCCCATGGCTGTTTCAAAAAAAGTCATGCTGCCATCAGCATTTTTTAGTGTCGCCCAACTGGCATCCATCGTATAGGGCATTTGCGGATCAGAGTATATTTGTGTAAGTGGCACTATTGTAATTCTCCCAGTGGTATTTCCAGGTGTAACCACTGGCTTAGTGTTGGTAGTATTATACTTTGAACAGGATGTAAAGGAAATGAATAATACTAAAATGTTGAGTATTGATATACGTGTTTGCATAATTGTTTTTTTTACTATTTTGTAAACCGATCATCGTGAAACTTTTAGGATAAACCCACCTCCGTGGACCATATTAATTGCATACTTTGAATCTTTGGTTATTGGTGCGTTTTCAATAAGGTAATCCGTGCCAATGCGGTCGGAATTCGGGCCATCTCTCAATATTTGAGCACTATAATATCCTTCACCTAAAAGCGAAAAGTCAATGATTATTTCTTTTGCCAGTTCTCCACTCATTCCAGCAACATACCAAACATCTCCGGTCTTTCGGGCTTCGACGAGGTATTCTCCAAATTTGGCCTCCAGAACTTTGGTTTCGTCCCAAACAATGGGAATCTTTGAGATAAATGAAGTGATTTCAGGCTCACGCTCGTACACCGAAGGTGCATCGCAAAGCATTTTTAATGGCTCGTTGTACAGAACATACAAGGCCATTTCGTTGCTCCTTGTTCCATGAACCAACGGAAGAGTATTACGCAAATTGTGTCCGGATTGAAGATTGCGCATACCACCGGGAGTAAAGTCCATCGGGCCTTGCATACCTCTTGTAAAAGGAAGCAATACTTTATGTGAAACAGTCACTTTGTCGCTGCTCAGTTTGTTCCATTCGTTCCCGGCCACCGCTTCATAGTTAATCACATTCGGATAAGTTCTGGATAATCCGGTTGGTTTGGTTGCTCCATGAAAATCGATCAACAGTTTCCGCTTGGCCGTTGCCTGGGCAATGTCTTCATACATTTTAATTCCGGTCTGGTCTTCACGACCAAAAAAATCTGCTTTCACGCCGGCAATCCCTAAGGATGCAAATCAATACTGGTATTTTTGGCATTAACAATAACGGGGTTTGCCCCCAACACAGCATTATCAATATTTATTGACAACGGAGATGCTTCCAATACCCGTTCTCCTTTGAATGAAACCGAGTAGTAGATCTTCTCCTTCAAGCTGATGTCAACGGAAATAGTATGATCCGGAGAAGACAGTGAAAAACCGGACTGTGCCTGTAAGGAGGTGTCTGTAAAAAGCAAAAAAAGTAAAGGAAAAATGTTTTTTTTTGATCCCATTTTTGTTGTGATTAACTAAAAGTAAATAATATGAATAAATAAACGTTGTGTAGCAGCGACAGAAACGAACAGCAAGAATATCTTGATTTTTATCATCTGTTAAGCTGAATGGTTTTATAAACATATTCTTTTATTGAATTTCTGATCAATCTGAAAATATTTCTTCTTTAGGGTGAAAGAAAACTTTT
>JANPNY010000468.1:0-7132 GCA_031427745.1 Chitinophagaceae bacterium
CATCCTTTTTTTTCGCACTCCCAATGTAAGCTGTGTCACAGATATGATTTTAAACTAAGTGTAGCCTGATCATACCTTCTGCCGTTGGTCAAAAGACACAACGGCGGCTCACTGGGGCAGTTAGGTAATTGGGGGAATTGAGGGAAGGCCAACAAGGGCAAAAATTCGCACTCTTCATCGAGTGGCAAGTTGTTTCATTTCGCTACAGGTCGGTGACGATACCGACCTAGTTGAGTTGTGTTCTTGCATGGCAACCACGGAGTCAAATATGGTTTTGGCCTATAAAATAGAAGAACATGAAAAATATTTTTTTAATAATACTTATAGCTTTTTCAAGTTTGAAGTATTCAAGTCAAAATAATTTTAATGCTTGGCTGCCCGAAAAATATGTAAAAGCTACAATAACAAAGGATACAAATGTTTAATTCCGCTCGGAGTCTCCCATTAAAAATCCTTCCAATCCATAAAATCCTTCCGCTCGGAGTCTCCCATTAAATTTCTTCCTTACTATAAATAAGAAGTTTCCCAGGTGGGTTTCCGTGCAGCGGCGATGTGCTTTGCAGAACCCGCCGCTATTAGGCAGTGTGCTTGAATGAATCAATTTAAACTGTTTTCCTGAATAGCACCGAGATTCCCGCCTTTGCTGCATGTCTAATTGTGGAGACTCGGCTGGGAACTTCTAAATTTTGGAGAGACTCGGAACGTAATAAAAAACAAGTGGGTTGGTAGATGCAATCAGCCGCCATTTAAATTAGCGGGGGCGCTTAGCTCAATTTTAAAAGATAGGGTAGTGCAGCGAGACTTCAATATGACTTGTCCTACAAAGAGTTTACACCTTTTGAAAAAGGTGTAAACTCTGGCGAAGACCAAAAGAAAATGTTGCATATGATGACGGTTTCCCAGGCGGGTTTCCGTGCGTTGGACAATGTGTTTTGTAGAACCCGCCGCAATTAAGAAAGGTGCTTTAATTAATCAATTTGAACAGTTTTCCTGAATAGCGCCGAGTCCTACGGCTTTGCTGCAACGCCGATCGTAGAGACTCGGCTGGGAACTTCTAAATTTGAGAGAGACTTGGAGCGGAATAAACGAAATAGAAAGAGGCGTCTCACAAGAACGCCTCTTTCTATTTTGCTTCCGTGGTTGGTATATTTTCTATAATTGAAAACCTTTTCCCCCGTGGTCCGGTGTTGTCACCGACCACGTCCTCCATTAAAATACTTCACCAAGCTGTGTAAGCATCTCAAAACTCATCCATGTTTTGTTCGTAAAATTTTCACCCTTGTTGGTCTTCCTGTTTTGATTGTAAAATAACGAAGCTATCTTGGTAGGCCGCTGTCTGGTCTTTTGACCAACAGCCGAAGCCTGGCTTTTAAATGAGGTTAGCGTTAATGAAGGAATATTTCTTTTCGTATTCTTACACATTGTTAGTGTCGGAAGCATACTATTTTTACAACTAAGTGTAAGCTGTTCATACCTTTTGCCGTTGATCAAAAGACACAACGGCGGCTCACGGGGCAGTTAGGTAATTGGGGTGGATTGGGGGAGGGCCAACACGGGCAAAAATTCGCACTCTTCATCGAGTGGCAAGTTATTTCATTTCGCTACAGGTCGGTGAGGACACCGACCTAGGAGAGTTGTGTGTCTTGTCCTAAAATAGGACGAGTCTGTGTTCTTGTTGCATACCAACCACGGAAGCAAAATACATTGATACGGAAGGGAAGGAAGTAAAATAAAAATGAAGGGTTTACAGCTTATTAGAAAGCTGTAAACCCTTTATCCCTATACCTGGTATTTATTTTTTTAAAAATCCCATCACCATTTCTTTTCTTCTTCTTGATACTGCAAGAGGTTTCCCATCACTCATCCATACCATGCCTTCTCTGTCCACTTTTGTAATATATTTTTTATTTACCAAATAAGATTTGTGTATCCTTATAAAGCCATGTCCCTCCAAAATCTCTTCATATTCACCAAGCGTTTTTGATATCATCACCGGTTTATGATTGATGAAAATAAAACGGGTGTAATTATTATCTGCTTCGCAATATAAAATGGAGGAAGGCTCAAAAAAAGAAACCCCTTCCTGCATGGATAAAGCCAGCTTAAAATTTTCGGGTGCTTTTTGCTGCAGGTTGTTCAGCAGGTTATTTACCAGTAATTGGTGATCTTGTTTATGCAGCTGCTGTTTAATAATATGGCGGTTGATAGCATTTTGCAACTCCACACTATCAATTGGTTTTAATAAATAATCCAGGGCGCTAAAGCGGATAGCTTTAATGGCATATTGATCAAAAGCAGTAGTAAAAATTACATCAAAGCAGTTACCAATAGCCTGGTTCAAAAAATCGAAACCGCTCATGTTGGGCATTTCAATATCCAGCATTACTAAAGTGGGTTCAAAGTTTTTGATAAACTCCAATGCCGTTTCTGGGTTGTTGCAATAGCACACTTCTTTTTCTACAGAAATAAATTTTTCAATCAGCAGTTTTAAAATATTACCTGCGGCTGCTTCATCATCTATAATTAATATACGTAGCATGGCTATGGTTTAGTGGTTTCAATATGGGATGGAAGTTTGATGATAACCGTTGTGCCTGCCGGTTGATTATTATCACCTGTTTTATCAATTACTTCAATAAAAATACTGGCATTGTATTTTAACGAAAGGATGCTTATCCTTTGAGCGGATAACACAGTTCCTTTTGGCTCTGCCGCACCCAGTTTTTGTGCTTTAATGGCTGCGGCCTGCGTTCTTCCAATGCCGTTATCATCAATGGTAACTGTTAGTTCACCTGCATTTTCTTCACAGGTTATAGTTAGTATTTTTTCGCCGGTTTTATTTCGTAAACCATGCCAAAGTGCATTTTCAACATAAGGCTGGATAATCATGGAAGGTACCGTTATTTCATCTGCATCTGCCTCTTTTTTAATTTCTATTGAATAAGTAAATGACTGGCTAAAGCGCAGCGATTCTAAAGACAGGTACAACCGCAGCATTTCTAATTCACTACTTAAAGAAATAAATTCTTTGGCAGAATTATTCAGCACCATACGCTGTAATTTTGAAAATTTAGAAAGGTATTTATAGGCAGCATCTACTTTATTGGTAAGGATACATTCCTGTATGGCATTGAGGCTGTTAAAAATAAAATGAGGATTCATCTGGCTGCGTAATGCTTCTAATTTTGCCTCCGATAATTTTTCGTTGATGCCCAGTATTTCTATTTTTGTTTGTTGCAAGTATTGTTCCGATTCTATAGATTTTATTTTGTTGGCCATCAGGGTGGCAATGGTGTTTAATACCTGCAGGTGTTGTGGTGTAAAAAAGTTTTTTAGCTGGTGTTCACTGTCAATCACACCAATTAACTCATTGTTATAAATAACCGGCACTGTTATCTCACTTAACCTTTCAATATCATCTACCCTGTACCTTGCGTCTTTAGAAGTATCCGGGATTAACACAGGTTCTTTGGTTTGCATTACATGCCCTACCACGCCTTGCCCGGGGCTTACATCAAACCGTAAATTTTCAATGTCTTCTATTGAGCCTTTCGGTCTATGGCCTGCCCTTTGTATCATTTTTGTTTTATCGCTGTTCCACAAATACAGTATGCAATCTTCAAAACCCAGGCGGCCTATCAGGTTTTTTGTTACATCCCATAATACATCATCCACCGTATTTTTATCAATCAGCGAAGAAGAAAAGTAATTGATAATTTGCTCCAGTTCCAGTTTGCTTTTATATTGCTCCGCATTTAGCTGTTGTACTTTTAATTTGGCAGCATTTATGGTTTTAATGTTTTTTTCACGCCATTTAATAAATTTATATAATGAAAAAAATATTGCTGCGGTTACTAAAAAAATAAACCACCATGTTTTCCAGAAAGGGGGGCAGATAATGATTTTAAACATGGTTATTTCTTTGCAAAAAATACCCTCCCTGCCAGCACACTTTACTTCAAAAATATACTTGCCGTTGCTCAACTGGTTGTACACAGCAGCCTGGCTTTTATCGGCCTTTATCCAATCCTTATCTACGCCATTTAATTTATAAAAATATTGTACACTGCCCGGGTTCCAGAATTCAACAGATGCAAATTCAATCCGAAGGGAGTTTTCTTTATAAGAAAGTTTTAGGGGCTGATGGGTAAGAAGTAATGAATCAAAAATTATTTCTTTTTCAAAAATATGCACACCCGTAATATATACATCAGCAGGCGGGGCTATTGCGGCAATCAAGGATGGATTGAATGAAATAAAACTGCCCGAAGCGCCAATTAATACCTTTCCGTTTTTTAGCTGGAAAAATTTGCTGGTAAAAATATTATCTGTATTGCCATCATTAACATCATAATTAATAACTGACAAATTTTGAATGTTTATTTTACAAAGACCGTTATCATAACAGGCAACCCAAACATTCCCCTGGCTATCTTTCATTACAGTTTGTACCAGGTTATTTGGCAGGCCTTCCCTCGCCGTGATGGCTTTAAAGGTTTTATTTTTTATATCAAAAATATTAACCCCCATTAAGGTAGCTATTATTAATGTATCCCTATTATATTGTAAAATATCTGTAACGCAATTGTTGCTGATGGATGTTTTGTTTTTCGTATTTATAACATAGGCCCCAATAAATTTTTCTTCCTTTTTATCAAATAGCTGTAAACCATTTTGAGGAGTGCCTGCCCATATTCTGTTTCCATCCAATAAAATACATTGCACCCTTTTTTTGTTAGTAGAATCAGAAAAAATAAATTGAGAATAGAAATGTTTTTTGTGAGTTACAGCATCAATCTTTACAAGTCCTTTTTTCCAATGCCCCATCCAAATATTGCCTGCATTATCCTGCTTAATAATATTGACTTGGCCAGAAAGTGCCGAATCTTTTTGCTCTGTTATTTTATTATTTAAAAGGTTTAGTTTTAAAATAGTTTTATTTTGAGTGGGTGCCCAGATAATCCCTTTTTCATCTTTAAACAAGTTCCAAACCTGGTTGCTTCCTGAGTTTTTATTTTCCCTGGTTTTTAATAAATATTGTTTTTTAAAATGAAAATTGCTGTCCATTTTTACAATACCGCCATTTATACTGTAATAGCTAATTAAAATATTACCATCCGGTAACTGAAGAAAATCATTTACAAGTTCATTGGGAAAAAGACTATTTTTTTCTATTCCGGGGGCGTGTGTTTGAAAAAAATGCTTGTCAGGATTATAAATATTTATTCCCTTATCTGAACCGATAAAAGTATTTTTTGCCCTGTCTTGTACTATGCAAATATTACTGTTGCTGTTTTCATTTATATGATAGGTAAATGCTTTTGTATTATCTGCTTCAGCAAAAAAAAAATTATTTATATCCGGTTGATAAATAGCCAATCCCCTTCCGGCTAATGGAACAATTACTTTCCCATCCTGAAGACAATATAAACCTCCAATAATTTCCTTTTGATCTGCCGGGCCATTTTTTTTTCGGGTTAGTTTATCAAATGAAAATCCTTGTATTTTATTTGTTGAAAAATTGAACTTATAAATCTTTCTGCTGCAGGTAACCCAAAGCTCATCTGCTTTCATTAATATAAAGCCAATACTTTCCTTTATATCAAACACAGGATTGTGGAATGGGTTGTAATTATTGCCATACAGTTTTTTTTCCTGTTGATTATAAAATTTAATACCCGACGTTGTACCTATCCAAAAATTATTCTCTGAATCAATGGCTAAAAAACCTGTATTACTATTTTTATCAAAGCCTAATCTGGTATTGTATTTTTCAAATTGATTGGTTACTTCATTCAATCTATATAATCCATCATGGCCTGCAATCCAAATATTGCCTTGTTTATCTTCTGTAAAATGCCATATTCCATTTATTTTATTTTTGGCAGCCGTATGCAGATTATAATTGTAAAATTTTTCTGTTGCCCTGTTTAAAGTATAAGGGCCTTCGGGGTCGCTGCCAATCCATAGCCGGTTTTTACTGTCTTCAAAAATGGAGCTTATCCAATCAGATTGTAACGCAGCAGTATCTTTTATATCTGCCAAATAATTTTTAAACCTTGTGCCGTCATATCGCTGTAAACCTGTTTGTGTGCCAATCCACATAAATCCTTCTTTGTCCTGGTATAGGGTTGTTACTTTATTGCTTATCAAACCTTCATTGATGGTAATATGCCTAAAGATGTAATCTGTATTTTGTGCATAGCCATTGTACAGCCCTGTAAAGAGAAGCACCAATAAAGTGATATATTTTTTTTTGCCGATAAAAATAATTTAGTAATAAAAGTAGTCAAATTAACCTGGAGGTTGTTTTCATTCCCTCAATATAATATACCGTTCCCTAAATACTTAATTAATAGAAAGGGGCTGGCAGCCGTTGCATAACTAACAGCAACATTTACCTCATTACTACTAAATACTGTTTATTGTCTGCAATAGTTTTACAAAACGAACAGTCAAAATATGATAAGTGGAGAAAATAATATTGTGTATAAAATGAAAGAGCTGGAACAGGAGATGAAAAATAACGGGCTTTGGCAAAAGGAGTCACCAGAGTGGATAAATTATTTTGAAGAAAAAATTATCATTAGCGGAAATGATTTTGCCCAATGGCTGCAGTATGTATTTATACCTAACCAGCGGCTGCAAGCAGAGAGGGGACAAACGGTAAAAGGAAAAAAAATGATTGTGCCGGCGGCATTACAATTTTTTGGTAAAGATGTACAAAAAGGGAAATTGCTGCAGTTATTAATTGAAATAGATGCGTTATTATAAAAATATAAAGGCAAATAATATACTGCGGCAAGTAGCGGATCAAAAATAATAAACCTTCAACATGAACAAGACTGACCTGTTGGTAATTAGTATGGTGGTGTTGATAATTTTCATTCACCTGTCTGTGGTATTCATCCAGTTTTTTAGCAATAAGTTTTTGTACTTAATGCCCGTTATAAATTTAGTTGCTGGTTTGATAGTCTTTATTTACTAGACACAAAAGCAATTAAGCATCCGCCAGCATTTTTTTGATACCAGCGAAATAATGGTTTTATGTTTTGAAGCTATAGTTGTTGGGTGTGCCGTTTACTGTATTGTACACAGCCAATGGAATAATTGGCTAAAAGTATTGCAGTAT
>JANPNY010000469.1:0-2942 GCA_031427745.1 Chitinophagaceae bacterium
CAATAGATTGATTGGATTTTAAAAGACTTGAGTCAACCACTTTAAATGCATTGAGGATTTCAGCAGACACATTCAGGGCTAAGATGGCTGTTAATACCAAGTACATGATATTAATCATCTTCTGCCGGGGCTCTTTAGGTAAAGCCATAGTATTTTAGATTTATGGATGTTTTTAAATGTATTGTTCGGATTTCTGCTTCAATCAGTTTATTAATAAAACACAATCATAAAAAGTGCTTTAATAATAAACGAACATCTTGCCACTATATTATTTTACTTGCATAGCACTCAACATATTTCCGTAAACGGAATTAAGTTTAGTAAGATTGGTAGCCAAAGCACCAATTTGTTCTTTTGCCTTATTAGCATCATCAACACTGTTCATCATGGCCTGGCTGGCTTCTGCCATCTTACCATAGAATCCATTTAATGCTTTTAGGTGATTATTACTTTCTTTTAATTCCAGCTCGTAAATAGTATTTAAAGAACCCAGATTTTTAGTTAAAACCTGCACTTGCTCGTGGAAACCTTTAGCACTTTCAGATGCATTGTTAAAGGAAGACATTGTAGCAGCACTATTATTAAATGCTGTTGTCATTGTTCCCAAAGCAGTGGAAGCTTCTTTAGTTTTTGCATTAAAATCACCTGTACTTTTAACCACATCACCCACATCAGAAAGGCCTGTAACCGTAGTACCCAGTTTTTGAAAATCTTCGCCTAATTTTTTGAGGTTAGTTGGTGTAATATCCGCTTCCTGCATCATTTTATCTAATGACTTTAAAGCCGGATTGGTTGCAGGAGCTGCAGCAACAACATCTTCTTCGTGTGACTTTGGTTTTACCCATTCAATAATAGCGTAAACAAGGAATATCGCTGTCTCTGTCCACATACCAATTGTAAGCATTGTATTTGCGTAAGATTGGTGGGTGATTTTAGCCCATGCGGCAAAAATGATAACAGCTGCACCAGCACTTACTAAAACATCAATTAGGGTTAAAAATGTTCTTTTTTTAGCGGCCATGATTTTAAAGTTTAATTTTAGTGGGGATTTTTAAAAAGATTTTATCAGATACTGATACCCTTACTCCCTATGTAATACATAAAGAGTGAGGTTATCAGCAGTTAACATTATTTTGAAGGAAAAATAAATATTCAAATTATTTACCACGTTGCTTCATTGCCGGCGGTAAATCAATTACACAACGAAAACCAATGTAAGATTTTGATGTATCCTGGTATTCGTAATTGCGTGTGCTTGTTTGCAAAAAGTAACCAACATCTTTCCAGCTTCCGCCACGTGTTACTTTTCTTTTCATACGGGGAGGGTCAAAGTCTTTGGCATTCCACCTGATGTCGGGGTTCATATCATGTTGAAAGTTGTAACCACCTTCATAAAATAAAGAAGAAGTCCACTCAGCAACATTCCCTGCCATGTTATACAATCCAAAATCATTTGGCCAATAAGCATCAGCTCTCACTGTATAAAATCCCCCATCTTCGGGATAATTACCACGGCCTGGTTTAAAGTTTGCCAACAAACATCCTTTTTTATTTCTTAAATAAGGACCTCCCCAAGGATAGGGCGATTGCGAACGGCCACCTCTTGCAGCGTATTCCCATTGTGCTTCTGTAGGAAGGCGGAAATCAGATTCAGTTGCTCTTTTCTTTGAATCGAGGAATGCATTTAAATAATGGGTTCTCCATTCGCAGAACGCAGTTGCCTGTTTCCAGGTAACACCCACCACCGGATAATTACCGAAAGCAGGATGACTGTAATATTTTTTAGCCATCGGCTCATTGTAGGAATAAGCGAAATCTCTAACCCAACATAATGAATCAGGATAACAAACGATATCTTTTTTTACAATAAATTTAGACCGTTGTACGCCTGCATTTTCTCTTCTGGCAGCCTCTTTATAATCAAATGTCTCAGAATGAAACACCAATTTACTTGGGTCTAATTCTTTTTTATTGAAAATGCGATTATCTGGAGTAAAAATCAACTTGTCAATTTTTTCAAGGGTAGCTTTATCGCCCCATTTAATAGTTGTTGCTTTTTTCCAATCAATTTGTTCATTTCCGTCTTTACCCTGCTTTACAAATCCCATCTCTTTAGCAGCGATAGAATCTCTTACCCAATTGGTAAACTGACGGTACTCATTATTGGTAATTTCGGTTGCATCCATCCAGAATCCGCTGATAGAAACCTGTTTGTTCTTTGCAGTGTATGCATAGTTAACATCCTCGTCGCTTGGCCCCATGTGGAAAGTTCCGGAGGGAATAAACACCATGCCTGGCGGTTTTGGCAGTACCCATTTAGAAGCGGGTGATACGCCATGCAACTGTCCGTCATTAGGAAGAACACTGCCTTTATTGCTTTTACTGCAACTAAATAGGATAGGGATAGCTACAAAAGCTACTAATACGCTCGTTGTGTTTTTCATTGTTTTTAACTTTGGGGGTATGGGCAAATGTAATGATTATTTTGATTTAAGCACATCTGGTGCAAGTGATTGTAAAAGTTTTTCATAAAAATAACATAACACAAAAAAAGAAACGTTATCAAAATCAAAATATTGTTTAATCGATCACCAAAAAAATTATTTACTAATTATTTTTAACAAATCGGGTATTGTTTCAACGGGGGAATTACACACATAATTTTTGCATTCATATATATATGTTGAGTTGCCCGAATGTTTTGATTTTAACATAGGTAAACTAGCTTCATCGTCCGTAGAAGCCATTATTATTTTGTTAGGAATAAAATAATGGGCAGTTAAGTCCATAGCCATCGACATAGATTCCGGGCCAGTTATTGCAATTTCATGAACACCGTTCTGCTGTTGCAAAAGCAATGACGACCAAATTCCAAATGAACCAGGATATTTTGTAGCTGCAGGCGCAATTGCTATCAGCATCTTATTAGCTCTTTCTCCCCA
>JANPNY010000470.1:0-2175 GCA_031427745.1 Chitinophagaceae bacterium
GGCATTGCACACGAAATTCAAAACCCGTTGAATTTTGTAAATAATTTCAGCGATGTAAGCAATGAACTACTCGATGAACTGATGGAAGAGATAACAAAGGGAAATTTTGAAGAGGTTAAAGAAATTTTGAATGATGTAAAACAAAACCTCGAAAAAATAAATCATCACGGCAAGCGTGCCGATGCCATAGTAAAAGGAATGTTGCAACACAGCCGGAGCAGCAGTGGTGTAAAAGAACCAACAGATATCAATGCTTTGTGTGATGAATATTTACGGCTATGCTATCATGGACTAAGAGCGAAGGATAAATCTTTCAACGTCACCATGAAAACTGATTTTGATGGATCGATTGGCAACATCAATATCATTCCGCAGGATATTGGAAGAGTGCTGTTGAATTTAATTAACAATGCGTTTTATGCAGCCCCCCTGCCCCCCAAAGGGAGGGTCAAAGACCCTGCGTATAAACATGAGCCAACTGTTTGGGTGACAACTTCCCAGAACCCTCCGCCAGCTGGCGGAGGCAGGGGGGCCGAAGTTTTGATTTCCGTTCGTGATAATGGCCCGGGCATCCCTCAAAAAATACTCGACAAAATATTTCAACCCTTCTTCACCACCAAGCCAACCGGGCAGGGAACAGGATTAGGTTTGAGTTTAAGTTATGATATTGTAAAGGCGCATGGCGGAGAGTTGAAAGTACAAACAAAAGAAGGTGAGTTTGCAGAGTTTATTGTTCATTTACCAGATAAAAATTAACTACACTGTATGAAAAATAAAATATTGATTTCTCTCTTTTTGTTTATTCCCCTCTTTTCGCTGGGTCAACAGAAAATAAAGGATAGCCTCATTAACGTTATTGCAAAACATAAAGGGGATACAAATGAAGTGAATGCGCTGGTTTATTTACAACTTATACAAACACGGTTTTACACTACAATTTATGCAGAACAGGGCCTTTTGCTTGCCAAAAAAATAAATTACAAACTGGGAGAAGCGAATTGCCTTTTGGCATTTGCTCAACACAACACTAATTTGATTAAGGCTACACAATTTTCGCTGGATGCTTTAAAAATATATGAAGAAATAAAAGACCTTACCGGTATTGCTTCCTCACATTTAGTACTACAAGGTTGTTATTGGGATTTGGGAGATTATGACAATGCATTAATTCATGCTTTCTCCGGATATGAAATAGCAGAAGCCAGCAATCTTAAAGGAATTTTTGTATTTCCCGGAAGTAGACTTGCGCCGCTATTTTTGGCCGAAATTGGACAGATTTATTTATTAAAAAAGAAACTGGACTCGGCTGAAATTTTTACAAAAAAAGCCATTGCATATAACGAGATATTTTATGGTGCAAAATGGGGTTTCCCCTTTTATTTATTAGCTACCATACAAACATTACAGGCAGATTATAAAAGTGCATTAAACAATTTTCGTGCTGCTATACCCTTGTCAGTTCAAAATGGTTTTGCGAATGATACTATACAAATATTTGCCGGTATGTCAACTTTATTTCAAAAAATAAATGAGCTTGATTCTGCAATTTACTATGCACAAAAGGTTGAAAAAAACTGGAGCAATGTATCTGAAATTAAGAATTTGCTTGAAGCGTTAAATACCCTTGCCATTTCGTACAAATTAAAAAATGAAAAGGATAGTGCGCTAAAATATACCATGTTACGCCATGCAATAAAAGACAGTATTTACAGCTTAGATAAGGACCGGGAATTACAAAATATTACATTTAACGAACAGATGAAACAACAGGAAATTATATTTGAGCAAAGCAAGTACAAAAGTAAAATACAGTTATACACACTCCTCGCCGGTTTGTTTGGTCTTCTTTTAATTGCTGGAATATTATGGCGCAACAACCGCCACAGGCAAAAGGCTTATGCATTACTGAAAAAACAAAAGCAACAAACTGATATTCAAAAAATGAAAGTTGAGCATACATTAGAAGAACTAAAAGCCACCCAATCCCAACTCATCCAATCCGAAAAAATGGCCAGCCTTGGTGAACTCACGGCTGGCATTGCACACGAAATTCAAAACCCGTTGAATTTTGTAAATAATTTCAGCGATGTAAGCAATGAACTACTCGATGAACTGATGGAAGAGATAACAAAGGGAAATTTTGAAGAGGTTAAAGAAATTTTGAATGATGTAAAA